>CAYQNM010000009.1:0-21300 GCA_964419015.1 uncultured Candidatus Saccharibacteria bacterium
CACCTCGCGTGCTCGCTCGGCACCAAATTTCCTTCGTTCTTGCACTTCGGCCTACACATTCGCACTGCTGTGCTCAGTATTTCGTACGTTCAATCTTCTGATTTCAGTATTTCCTCGTTCTCACTCGGTCATCACCTCTGTTCCTCAATTGGCCTCAGCACCTCCTCGTCGTCAACTCGCTACGTTAAGTAGTTTTTTAATTGCTTCTTTAAAAACCTCCTACCTGCGCCGCTTTTTAAAAATACTTCTCGACCAAGAGCATCTTTCTTATCTAAGTAACCTTCGCAATAAATTAACTTCCAACCCTTCTTAATCCTGGTAGTCCTTCCACCAGAACCATTTAGATGTTCGTCGACTCTTCTATCTAAATTGGAAGTACTACCAATATACCAACTCTTGTCGTTTAAATTTTCTAAAATATATACATAATACATAAAAACACACATGCCCCGTAAAATGGCCTGCGGCCATCACGGGGCCGCGTGATAAAATTATTCCATAATTTTATTTTACGCGGCTGCCGGGCTTGGATTCGGACCAAGATACTCGCCTTCAAAGGGCGATGTCCTACCGTTAGACGACCCGGCAAAAGATACTCCACTCTACGACAAAAAGCTCGACTTTTCAATGCGAACGACTTGCGAAGATATTTCCCCGCATGGTAGGATGTGCCGTTACGTGTAATAAGGGAGTTGGGATGCTGAATCAGCTCACCGATCAGGATATCAAGGAGATCGGGGCAGCCGCGACATTTCAAGAATTAGGAGCCATCGCCTTGAAAGCCCTGGAGCGGTTCGGGGCCGCAACCATGGCATGCGGGCCGATCACCACCGGCGGCACCGGTTCGAAGGAAAAGAACCTCGAGATTTTTCAGACCACGATCGCGTTTCTCGACAAGAGCGGGTTCATGATTTTCAGTCAGATGCCGTTCGAAGAGGCGCTGTGGCGCATCAAGGATAGCCCGGAATACCGGGAACCGGCAGATCTCATGAACGGTTTTTACCTTCCTCTCTTGAGATCGGGCCTCGTCACGACGCTCTTTTTTATTCCAGGATGGGAACAGTCTTTCGGGGCAAACTGGGAGCACCGCATGGCCACCGAACTGGGAATCCGGATCGTATACCTCAAAAAGGTCCAACCGTAGCACGTTCCGTCACACCCGTCCCTTGGACGGTTTTTTCTTATCTTATTCCACCTTGGTCAGCAGGAGAAAGGCCGCCAATGACGACATCACAAGTCCGAACAGGAATGTAGCGGCGGGAGTGATATTCCACAAAAGGCCCGCAATGAGGCCGGAGGGTATCGCGGCAAGGCCGGTGCAGGTTTCGAACGTGCCCAGTGCTGTCGCGCGAAGTTCCGGCGATGAAAGATCAGACACGAATGCCCGCTGGGAGGCATCAATCAGCGCTTTATATGCCCCATAGAGCATGAAAAGGATCATCAGAACGACGAATGTCCCGCGTGGGCCAGGCGAGAACCACGACATGAGCAAAAATCCGCCGGATACAAGCATAAACGCGGCATAGCCCAGAAGGATCACTTTTTTCCGGCCAATCCGGTCCGAGAGCATTCCGGCGGGTTCGGACACCACGGCATCGCAGAGGTTGAAAAAAATATAAATGACCAGCGCGAGCTCCAGCGCCCGATACGAACCGAGTCCGGCAAATGACATCTGCGTCCGCAAAACAAGAAATCCGTAGCTGAATGCGGCCAGCGCAAAAAGCGTGGCAACCGCGATAAACCGCTTCAACGCGGGAGAAAGCGCTCCGAACGAAATCTTTTTTGTCTCACCAGCCGAGAGACGCGCCGGCATCCGGATAAAGAATATCGGTACAAGGCCGGCAATCCCGATGAGAGCCGATACGAGAAAAAGCGTCGAAAACGCGATCCCGTATCGGACAAAGAAAAGAAGTACCGCCGCCGAACCCAGCACCGCTCCGATGCTGTCCATCGCCCGCTGGATACCGAATCCCCTGCCTCGATCATCTTTTCCAAGCGACTCGGAAACGATTGCATCCCGCGGAGCGTCTCGGAGTCCCTTGCCCATCCGCTCCACCGGCCTAATGAATGCAACGGCGGCTAAGCGCGTGGAAACGAGATAGCCGAATTTTGCCAAGACAGAAAACGCATAGCCCAGAAACACGAGCACGTGATAGCGCCGCGTCCGATCGGCAATGCGCCCCGAAAAAACTTTGAGTATCGCGGCAACGGCATCGCCTACCCCCAGAATCAATCCCACGGCAATTCCCGTGCCGCCCAAGGCTTGAATGAACAAGGGCAGGATCGGAGCGACCATCTCGCTGGAAAAATCGGTGAGCAGCGACGTCAGACCAAGAAGAATAATAGTGAGCATCGCGCCGGGCCTTCGTTAAGCGGTTACTTCGATGATCGCCAGTTCCAGGGGCAACTGCGGAATGGGAGAATATTTAAGATTGTTGCGAGCATCGGTAAAAATCTTCACAAGCCGGACCAGCGCCGGCATATCGAGCCGAGCGGCATACACCGCGATCGTTTCCATGGCCTCACCCGCATCATGGCCTGCCGATGCCAGCGTGCCCGGGTGCGCCTTGGTGACCAGCACCCGCCGGAGATAGTCGAGAAAATCCCGCGCAAAGTGTTCAAAATTGATCCCGTCATCCGCCAAGGCTTGAATCAGCCCCATTGCCGCAGGACGGTTGTTGTCAGCCAGGTAACCGAAAAACTCGGGATAGTACCGCAGAGGAATAAGCCCAAGCGAAAAGTGGACGTCTTCGAGAGTCACCGGCGCGCCCGATGGAACGCCGGATATGACTTTGGTAAGCGCAACCTCGGCATCGCGAAGAGAACCATCGGCACGCGCAGCAATTTCGGCAAGTCCGGCAGGGTCGATCCGTGCCTTTTCCGCCGCGGCGATTGCTGTGAGTTTTTCAAGAATTGTCTTGCCCGAAAGACGCCGAAAATCGAAGCGTTGAACCCGGGATATGATCGTGGCCGGTATCTTGTGCGGATCGGTCGTCGCAAGGATAAACACGACGCGCGCCGGCGGCTCCTCAAGCATTTTCAACAGTGCATTGAAACCGCTCGTGCTCACCATATGCACTTCGTCGATGAGAAAAACCTTGTACCCTCCGCTGGGGGCGGCAATGGCGGCGGAATCCTTGAGCTCGCGAATCTCGTCAACCCGGCCATTGGAAGCGCCATCGATTTCGACAAGGTCGAGCGAGCGTCCTTGGGTAACCGCCAGGCATCGGTCGCAGGCATCGCAAGGGTCGCCGTCTTTCCCACGGTTGACGCAGTTGAGCGCTTTGGCAAAAATGCGCGCAATCGTAGTCTTGCCCGTACCACGCGGCCCGGCAAACAAATACGCATGCCCGATCCGACCGCTGGCAAGGGCACCGGAGAGCGTACGAACGATGGGTTCTTGGCCAGATACCTGACTGAACGTTTGAGGACGATACGTGCGATACAACATGGGACTAGGATGCGAATACCACCAAACGGAAACCGACGAAGCTGAATATCAAGGATACGGCAGAGCCGACAACCGCGCCGATTCCCGCCCACTGCCGAACATCCAACCCGAACAAAGGACCGACGGCGTTAACGATCAGCGAAGCGCTGACGACGTTGATGACAAGCGCGGCAACCGTCACCGCGAAAAATCGGGCCAGCTCCCCCGTGCGATTGCCTGAAGCGCCGGAGAATGCCCAGAACTTATTCCAAAAATAACTATGCGCCAACGCCACGCTGAATGAAACAAGTTTGAAGAGGGAAAAATACACGCCGGTGGCGATGCCGCTCACCGCAATAAGAAGATAAAGAACGCCGAAGTCGACGGTTGCATTGGTGAACCCGACGGCAACGAACTTTCCGAACTGATTGAAAAACGGGATCCACTGTCCAAGGAAGTATCCGAACGCAACGCCCGCAATCCATAGCACGGGAACAATGGCGATCAACCAGGCCGCTGAAATCCCGCCAACAACCGGCACTCCATTATAAAGCCAAAGGCACCATGTGATGAAACCGGTCGTCACGCCAGTGATAGCGGCGCTTGCCGCGTCGCGTCGAGTGAAATGTATCATGGAGTCGGAGAAGCGTAGCCGGCCACGAGATCTGCTTCCACGTCGGCGCGCGGACGGCCGTATTTGAGCCGGGATAGCTCGCGCAGGGCGTCACGAACGTCGGCCCGGCCGTCCGGTTCGCGAATCGTCTGGATCGTAAACGGGCGCGTCGTCTGATTATTGATCAGGAGTTTAACATGGGCGTTGAAATTGTCTATGTTGACGAGATCCTGGGGCGTAAATACCGGCTCGAACTGGTTTTTCAGGAATTCCGCATCGTCGGACCCGACCCGGAACACCGCCATCGAACCGACATTGCCGAATACCGCGTCGCGGATCGGTTCTTTTAACTGTTTGATAAACTGGTGGGCGATCACCAAGTCAAGGCGATACTTGCGAGCTTCCGAAAGAATCGTCGCAATGCTGTCGGTCGTAAAGTTCTGGAATTCATCGATGTACAGGTAAAAATCCTTGCGCTCGTTTTCATCGGAAATATCCACCCGCGACAGTGCCGCGCGCAGGAGCTTGCCGACGACGATCAGACCGATGAAACTGGCATTCAGATCGCCGATCTTGCCCTTGGAAAGGTTGACGACCAGGATTTTCTGGTTATCCATGATATCGCGAAAATTGAACGCGCTTGTTTTTTGATTGATGATCGGCCGCAGAAATTCGTTAAAGATGAAATTGTTGAGCTTCGAAGTAATGTACGGAGAAAAGTTGCTCAAGCTCTGGTCGCCGGTCGCTTTTTCGGCTTCCAATTTCCAAAATTCCCTGACCAGCGGGTTGGTTTCGCGAGTTAGTTTGTCCGCCCGGTAGTGGTCGTTGTTCAGCACCCGGGCGACGTCCGCGAGCACCGGAATATCGTGAACATAGTCGTCGAGCAAAAGATACAGGGAGTTCTTGAAATACTTTTCGAACATCGGCCCGCCGGTTGTCTTTAGGTCATAGAGCTTGTCGAAAATTCCGAAAAGCTCGTCGATGATCATGGTCTTTTGCTCGGGGTGCTTGGGATCCATTTCAAGCATATTCAGTCCCATCGGCCGCTCGACATCGCCGGGATCAAAATAGACGACATCTTCCGCGCGCTCGCGCGGCACCACCGAAAGGACATACTCGGCGAACTCGCCATGCGGATCGATAACGCACACGCCTTTGCCTGCTTTGATATCTTGTTCGAGCATATATTTCATGAACGAAGATTTTCCGACACCCGTCTGTCCCACGACATACAAATGCCGGCGCCGGTCGGTATCGGTCATGCGCACCGGCTTTTCCACACCCCGAAAAACGTTGTTACCGATCACAATGCCCGTATCCGGGAGGTTCGGCGGGGGTTCGGCAGCCTTTGATTTCAGAAACTTGACACGCGGCGCCTGGCTCGCCGGCAGGGGAAAATGGTAGATGCTCGCGATCTCCTCGCTCGACAAATACGCCGCCCGAGACGGGTCAAAAAGCCGAAACGCATAGTTGAAAATGAGCTTTTCAAGAGCCTTGCCGGTCACTTTGTTGATCGAAAAGGAGTTCAGATCGGGAGCGGAAAATTGTACAAACGCGCCGGTTGCATCGTCCAAGATTTGGCGCGCTCGCGTTTCGTCTGCCGCCGAGACCAGAATTCGGATGTTGGCATCGTAGAGCGGGCGTGACGCCTTGTTCTGAAGAGCCTTGATAAGTTCATCTTCAAAGGCGGTCACGACGCGGGGCTGTGCCAGCGCGGGATCGGACGATGTTTGCTCTTTTTTCTTGGATCGGGCGGCGATCAGCGCTTTGGAAAAATCAAGGCCGCCTTGCATCTCGCGGGCGACTTTCTGCGCCAGTGTTCGGATGTCCTGGCGATGCGATGGACGGATGAGTATCTGGATCGCCGCCCCCTCGCCTTCACGCTCGAGCTTGGAAAGCGCAGCAATCAACCCTCCCAGCGGATCACTTTCGAGTTTCGCGTAAGTCTTGAACGGCAAAATCGCATCGGCTTTCATCGTCAGATACGTTCCCGCCGATATGCCGTGAGGGTTGAAAATGCCGTAATCCGGGACCCGGCGGACATCCGCAGTCGGATAAAGGCCATGCACCTGCTTCTCGAAAATTTGCTCATAACTGCGCGGCACGGCAACGTAAAAATGAATCTCCTCTCCGACATGGTGAACCGCCATCTCGAGCGCGATATACGGCTCGCCATAGAGGAACTTGTTCCAGCCCCCGCTGTGGATGCCGGTGAACGAGGCATAGAGTTGTTCCATCACGGCGATGAGCTCCCGATCGGGCCGCTGGTTAGGCGAAGGATTTTCCCGCGGAAGCGTCACCAGAAACAGCGACATGCCAAGTGCGCGAGCAATGCGGCCCTTGGAACGCCATCCGTCCACCAGCACAAACCCGGCAATCGCGATAATTGCCAGAACGACAAGATATACGATGATGAAAAACATGCTCACAACGGCGTTGCCTTAGGCCGGTTGATCTATTTTCTTGCGGGAAACAAGTTCTTGATACAGCTGATCCGTCAAGGTGTCATGAAATGCGTCGATCAGCGCCGCGCTGCCGGTTTTGACAATCTCGCGGATCGCCTCATCGACACTCTTGGTGAATGCGATATTCACGAATTGCTGAACCTGGGTCTGTAAATCAACAGCCGCCCCCTGACTGACATCATCCGGAGCCGGTGCGGCCGGAGACGGAGTCTGCTGGCCGGCCTGGTTGATCCGCCCGCCCAGCGCCTGATGGAGCAATTCGCGATCAGAGGACTGTTCAGGCGTTCCTTCAGGAAGAGCAGGGCCAAGCGCGGCGCGCTTTTCCCGGATTTGCTGCTCTAGCGAAGCAATTTCTTGCTTGAGTGTTTCATTCGCTTGTTCCATGCCGGAAGTATACCACAAAAACAAGAATCGCGCGCACTCATTCGTTCCTCCGAGCGGATAAAAGACGCGTGTGGATACTGTACCCGAAAGAAAAGTGGTAAACTAAAAAGACATGCCAAAACAAAGTGACCTCTGGATTTTTATCCTCATCATCGTTGTCGCCGCAACCGTACGAATATGCGGCTTGGGCGCCGTTCCGCCTGGGTTGTCCGCAGAAGAAGCAACGAACGGCAATGCCGCATCGCAGGTGTTGGAGCAAGGAACGCTCGATATCGTGTACCCGCGCACTCCCTCTGCCGGGCTGTTCATTGCCCTTCAGGCCGTCTCCGTTCGTTTTCTGGGTCATACCGTAGCGGCGCTCCGCCTGATCCCGGCACTTGCGGGCATCCTGACTGTCGCTGGTCTGTATCTTTTGGCCAAACAGCTTTTACATCCTGGAATCGCCGCAATCGCCGGTTTTCTCTTGGCGACTTCGTTCTGGCATGTGTTATTTTCCCGTTTGGGCGTTCAAGCCGTCATGGGCCCGCTTTTTCTCGTTTGGGGGTTGTATTTTCTCTGGCGAGGACTGGCGCGAGCGCAGAGCCGATATTTTGCCGCCAGCGGGTTGTTCTGGGGACTTGGATTCTACGTCCAAAATTCCTTTCTCGTCATGCCCGTCTTGGCAATCGTCCTGCTGGCTGCGTATTACGCAGCAGTCAAAAAAGATTTTTCCCATGACCACTACAGCCATGTTCACGGCCGCATCCTTCGGGGGCTCGGCGTCGCGCTGGTCGTCACTCTCGCTGTGGCCTTGCCCCTGATCATCGCAGCTATCGGGCACCCGGACGCCTATGTCAATACAGCCGACGCCGCACTTGCACGATCGGCACCCAGCATCGCCGGCCGCATCGGACATGCTGTCGGGGCATTTCTTTTTGCCCGGCACCTTGACTGGGGATGGAACTACCACGATACGGAGATCATCTTTTGGCCCCTGAACGCATTTTTTCTGATCGGCCTAGTCAACAGCATCCTGAAACTGGCAAGAACTCGGCGCAAGCATGGCCATTGGTCTGTGGTGCAGACCCTTTTGGTGTCATGGTTCGTGGTCGGTTTGATCCCTGCCATCATCGCGCCAGACGGAGCGCAACCTGCCAATTTGCTTCTGGTCGCCCCGGTCGCCTATCTTTTTGCCGCCGAGGGAATCTGGTGGCTGTTCCAGACCATCGACAAATGGTATCACGCCCAGGATGTCCACGAGCTCAATGTTTCCCTGCCCATGCACCATCACTTGCGCCTAAAAGAAAGCCGTCTTGTCAGTCTGTTTGTCCTTGCGGTTTTTCTTCTTGCAGTTGGGTTCGCACAGGAATACCGCTACCTCACGTCATGGGCAAGATCCCCCCATATCCAAGGCGCATTCCATGAAAACTACCTGGATCTCGCGCGACGCATCAACAATCTTCCTCCGTCCGTCAGAGCATATATCCTGGTCAATGACGCACATTCGGGCGCAAGCCAAATCATCATGTATCTGACTGATACGGCCAGCGCGCAGAAACAGCGCGACCGAAAGATTTCCTATCTTACCCGAGAAGCATACCGACAGCGCCAATACTATCAGAACTCCGTCGTGATTCCCCTGGAACCATGAAACAAACCTGGCTGTTCCCGACATTGATCATTACCGGAGCGGCGTTTTTGGCCATAGCCAGCGCTTGGAACGAATCGCCGATCGTTGACGAAATACCGCACATCGGAGCCGGTTACTCGTACATTGAAAAATCCGATATGCGATTGAACCCAGAGCACCCTCCGCTCGTCAAAGATCTTGCCGGAATCGCGCTTCATTTTCTCCGGATCCAAAAAACAGCCTTTCTGACCCCTTATTGGCTAACCGATATCAATGGCCAGTGGAATTTCGGGCGCACGCTGATCTATGAATCCGGAAATGACGCCGACCTGATAACGCGCGTCGCCCGCTTGCCGGTTATTATCTTTTTCATCCTCTCGGCGGTCATGGTGTTCGTCTGGGGCAAAAAGCTCTTCGGCCCGGTGGGGGCGGCAATAGCTTTGGTCTTGTTTGTTTTTTCACCGACGATCATGGCGCATGCCCGCTATGTCACGACCGATATCGCGGCACTGTTTGGCATTTTGTCGGGGACATATTTTTTCCTCCGCTATCTGAAAACGCCGAACAAAAAGAATTTCCTGATCGGCGCCGGAGTGTTCGGGATCGCTCTGGCGTGCAAATTTTCAACGTTTCTTCTGGTGCCGTTTCTGGGATTTGTCGCCGTTGTGTGGGGACTGGTGAACGCCGGAAACTGGCGGGAGAAATTGAACGAGGCATTTCTGTGGGGAGCGCGGAGCGTCGCTCTTTTCGTCGTCGGATTCGTCGCTGTCGTATGGCCGCTGTACGGGCTCCAAACGTATCATTATCCGCCCGAACGCCAGCACCGCGACACCCAGCAGATTCTCCAAACATTCACCAAACGCTCAATCGCCAATGCGATCATATGGGCATCCGACAAGCCGTATATTCGTGCAGCCGACCACTACGTGCTTGGCCTGGTGATGACCGCTCGCCGGTCGGCAGAAGATAACACGATCTTTTTTCTGGGCAGGGTCGTCCAGACCGGCGGCCCGATCTATTTTCCGCTGGTTTATTTCCTGAAGGAACCTTTGGCATGGTGGCTCCTGGCATGCATCGCCGTCATGTTGCCGATTCTGCGCGATGCGAGCCCGCGCCGCACGGCGCGTCGGATACGATATGCCACGGCCGCACAGAACTGGATACGCGAGCACATTGACGTATTTGCAATGCTCGTTTGGCTCGCGCTCTACTGGACGATCAGCATCCGGAGCCAGCTCAACATTGGCGTGCGTCATATTCTGCCGACGTATCCTTTTGCACTGTTGCTAGTCGCCGGGCAACTTGCGCATGCCGCCGATAGTATACGCCGTCACGACCGTGAGCGATTCCGAATGTTCGGCTACGCCATTGCGTTCCTCGTGGGATGGTATGTATACGAAAACATCAGTGTCTTTCCGTCGTATCTGTCGTATTTCAACCAAGTCGCGGGAGGGCCGACAGGCGGATATCAGTTTGTCACAGACTCGAATCTCGACTGGGGACAGGATGCCAAGCACCTGGCGCAGTGGGTCCAAGCTCACGACGTTTCCCGGATCGAAGTCGACTACTTCGGGTGGGCCGATCCAGCGTACTATCTCCAGGACCGATACCGATGGACAAGTTCAACCACCTACCGCGACGCGAAGGACTTTTTGTCCCGCAACCAGACAGACGGCTGGATCGCTGTTTCGGCGACGTTCCTGCAGGGGTCCGTCGGCAACGAACTAGCTCCGATCACCTACACCTGGCTCAAGGCGTACCAGCCGGAAACCGTCATAGGCAACTCCATATTCGTATGGCATATTGTTCGGTGAGCATGTGATCGGGTACCGCGATCATCGTTTGTGCAATTAAAAAAGGCCCCGGAGGGCCTGTTATATTTTTGCGAAGGACATTTCTGGACTAAGAGTCCAGTCCCGGGATGTCCAGCCCGGGACCGCGGCCAACACAAGGAAGGCAGCGGAGGGCCCGACGACTGCCCGAAAAAAGCCAACTACACTCGAAACTCGTACGAAGAATCTTACCCTATTCGATCAGGACAGTGAGAATATCTTACTTGAATCCTTGAATAAGCACGTAATAACTGGCTTTTTTCGGGCCTCGTCAGAGACCCAAAGATATAAGGAACTTGAATGCTTTCATTATAGCATATCGGCATATGGTGTCAATACCCGTGCCGATTTCCTGGCAGGAGCGCTTATTTATAGTAAATCCTGCCCAGAACACGCAGGTCGATGTACTGGGGAGCAAAAGCAGGATCGGAGCGTTTCTGGGCAACAAACGCCGACAGCGCGGCGAACTGGGCCGGGATATCGGTACTCATGCTCAATCGAATCGGATAGCCCCGGTCAGTAACTATTCGAATTTCATCAAATGATCCGGCGGGAATCTCAACACGCCGGATCGCCATCCCAAGTTCCCGAACTCCTTCGACACTCTGGCGAAGCGCAATAAGCATAGCCGGCGCAATAGAGACCGTTGCAGTGCTGCGATTATCCACCACGGTCAAAAAAAGGAATCCCGATGACCTGCCGGCCGGTCCCCATGTGACCCCTTCGTCATCGAAATAAACACACCGGTCCGCAAGGCACCATACGCCCATGGGTTTGCGCTCGATAAATCGAAACACTAAACCGTGAAAAAAATGCTTTTCCGTTCGGATCGATTTGAGCACAGGAAACTGGGCCTGAAATTCCGCGCGCATCCGTTCTGCATCGAAAAAGAAAATATTCCTGTGCGGCCGAAGATAACCGAGCCATGGGGCATCCATGGCACTGGTGATGCGTTCCCGCACGGTACCGGAATCGATCGTTTCAAGGCCGCTGATAGCGATGTCACGAATATCGAATGCGCGGGAAAAAAATACAGTCCAGAAACCGCCGGCCAGGAGAGCACATGCGAACCCGACAGCCAGCGTCGTCGTTCCGGGGAGAAATCGCCTGCGCTCCTGTGCCCTTACCCGCTTTTGGATGCTTTTGATATCGACCGGTAGCATGACACAATCTCTTTGAGGCCGCCCATGAAGGGGCGAAGGCATTTGGGAACCATAACCGTTTCTTTTTCAGTCTGAAAGTTCTCGATGATGGCGATGATCGTCCGGCCAATGGCGAACGCCGTGCCGTTGAGCATGTGGACGAGTTCGTTGCCCTCCGCTCCCTTGAACCGGGTATTCAAGCGGCGGGCCTGGTAGTCGGTCGTGTTCGAGCAGGAGTGCGTCTCGCGGTACTCGTTCTGGCCGGGAAGCCATGCCTCGATGTCATACGTGCCCGCCGACGGCGCACCAATGTCGCCTGTGCACAGCCGAAGCACGCGATAGGGTATGCCGAGTTCTTCCATGAGCGCCTCCTCGACGGCCAGGAGAAGCCGATGCTCGGTTGCGGATGATCCCGGATGCGCGACGACGAACATCTCTAATTTATCGAACTGGTGCACCCGCAGGATGCCTTTGGTGTCCTTGCCGTAGGACCCCGACTCGCGGCGGAAACACGTAGAAAATCCAATATATCGCAACGGCAGATCGGTGGCATTGAACACCTTGCCGAAATGCATGGGCCCGATGGATTGTTCAGACGTGCCGGTCAGCATGAGCGGGTCGTCTTTGAGCTGATAGATTTCGTCGGCGTGGCGGTCCATGTATCCCATCGCTTTCATCATCTCCGGCCGCACCATCACGGGAGGAACCACCGGCACAAACGCCGCAACGGGGACGTCGAGCTTGTGCTTTTTGATGAGTTTTTTGATCCAGGATTCGTCGGTCAGGCGACTGATCACCATCTGAATCAATGCAAATTCCAGCAACGCCGCGCCGCCCTTTAAGTATCCGAAGCGCGATCCGGACACCACCCCCGCCGCCTCCATGTCAATGATGCCCATTGACATGGCAATGTCGAGGTAGGACTTTGGCTCAAAGCGAAAGGTTGGTTTCGTTCCAACTTCGCGAATGACAATGTTGTCCGCTTCTCCTTCGCCGATGGGCGTATCTTCCAGGGGGATATTGGGAAGCTGGGAAAATTCTTGCTGGAATTCGGCTTCGACGGCGCGCTGTTCTTCTTCAAGGATTTTGGCTCTTTCCTTGAGTCCCTTGAGGAGCTCGATTTCTTCGGGCGATTTCGGCCCCTTGGACTGCCGGTTCTGGGCCGCGCGCGCCGCCTCGAGTTCCTGGAGAACATGCCGGTTGCGCTTGTCGAGTTCAATGATTTTTTCAACATCCACGGACGAGCGGCGATTTTGCATCGCCTGTTTCACTATCTCGGGATTCTGCCGCAATACTTTGATGTCAAGCATGTTATTCCTGTGATTCTTTAGGTCTCATCGTTGGAAACAGGATCGTTTCTCGCAGTGATGGCGAGTCTGTCAGAAGCATGATGAAGCGGTCCAGGCCAAGGCCCCAGCCGGCCGCTGGCGGCATGCCGTATTCCATGGCTTCGATGAAATCCTCGTCCAAGCGCTGGGCTTCCTCGTCCCCCTTGGCGCGCTTTGACTCCTGCGCCGCAAATCGCTCGCGCTGGTCGATCGGGTCGTTCAGCTCGCCGAAGGCCTTGATGAGTTCGAGTCCGCCCGCGAAGAATTGGAACGCATGGACATAGTCGGGATTTTCGAGCCGTTTGGCCAGCGGCAGGAGTTCGGCAGGCCAGGCCGTCACAAATGTCGGAGCAATGAGCTTGGGACGGATCGTCTTTTTAAAAGTCTCGTCGGCGAGGGCGGCCTTCGTGGCGCCTTTTTCAACCGCAATACCGAGGTGCTCTGCTTTTGCCGCAAAATCCTCCTCGTCAGAATAATCGTAATCCAGACCGGCGTGCTCCTTGAGCAGATCATTGAATGCCGCGCGTGCAAATGGCGTCTCAAACGACACCTTCTTGCCTTGGAATGAAACCTCCGGAGAATCGAAGACAGTCGTCACGACATGATGGAATAGATTTTCTGTGAATCCCATCAGCCACTCCAGATCCCGATATGCGGCGTAGAATTCCAGGGCTGAAAATTCGGGGTTGTGGTCGCGATCCATCCCTTCGTTGCGGAAGTTGGTCGTGAATTCGTATACTTTGTCGAATCCCCCAACCAGAAGGCGCTTTAGGTACAGTTCCGGCGCAATGCGCAAATACAGGTCGATATCCAGCGCATGCATGTGCGTCTTGAACGGCCGCGCAGAAGCCCCGCCATACAACGGCTGGAGCACCGGCGTCATGACTTCCATAAAGCCATGGTCATCGAGGAAATTCCGCAATTCGCGAACGATGCGGGTCTTGGTCTGGAATTTCTTTTTAACGTCCCCGTTGAACAAGAGGTCAAGGTATCGCTTGCGGAACCGTTCATCGGCGTCTTGGAGGCCGTGCCATTTCTCCGGCAAGGGCCGGAGCGATTTTGCCAAGAAGCGGTATTTCTCCGCTTCCAGGGAGCGTTCCTCGCGCTTGGTCTTGAAAAATTTTCCCGATATCTCGATGAAATCCCCGATATCGAGCATCTCGAGCAGGAACTGGTATTCGCGTTCGCCCAGGACGTCTTTTTTGAAGAAAACCTGGATTTTGCCCGTACCGTCGTCGATGTCGGCGAACGTCGAGCCGCCATGTTCGCGCCGCGCTAAAACCCGGCCGGCGAGTACGACATGCCGCTTTTCATCCATGAGAACGTCGAACTGTTCCAATGCCTGGGCGACCTCATGCGTGCGCCAAGTCTTGGCGGGATACGGATCCATACCCGCCTTTTTCAGATGTTCGAGCTTTTTGATCCGCTCCTTGCGGAAATCCTCAAGTGCCATAGTAGCTCAAGTATACCGATATTTTTCGCGCAGTGCAAAAGCCCTGTTCTGCAGCGAGAAGACGCTGCCGCAGTATTGAGCAACCAGCTATTTTACTTCCAAAATCTTGTACCCCATGGTGCCCCGGGGAGTTTTGACCTCGATGGTATCGCCTCTTTTGTGACCCAGGAACGCGGCGCCTAACGGCGACTCGTTGGAGATGAAACCTTGGACGGGATTGGACTCGGCCGCACCGACGATGACGAATGTCCGAACACCATCTTTGGATTCAATCTTGACGCTGGAACCGACGGAAACCTTGCCGCTCCCATTGGTATCCCCGATGATAACGACATTTTCGAGGATAGATTTGATATCTTCGATTCTGCCCTCGTTGAGCGATTGGGCT
Organism: uncultured Candidatus Saccharibacteria bacterium; assembly: GCA_964419015.1. Taxonomy (GTDB): domain Bacteria; phylum Patescibacteriota; class Minisyncoccia; order 2-02-FULL-40-12; family GWA2-44-9; genus CAYQNM01. The sequence continues at coordinate 14,645 of CAYQNM010000009.1, forward strand.
TCTTTCGCTTCGGTATATTCGGCGTTTTCCGAAAGATCACCCAACTCCTTGGCTTCCTTGATGCGAACGGCGATTTCGGGACGCAAAACGTTCACTCGGTGTTCGAGTTCCTGTTTGAGCTTTTCCAGGCCTTCTTTGCTGAAATATTGGCTATTTTCGGTCATAGATTACACTCTACAGTGAACGTCCTAATATACATCATCTCTTCATAAAAGTAAACCCGAACGGCATCGGTATGCATCATTATAGGCCATCGGGGCTGGCGGGCAACTAAAGCTGTTGATATCTCCCCGCTCTCGCGGGCGTGCCAGTTGAGACCCCATCTCAGGGAGCCACGCTCGAACTCGCGACAGGCGACGCCACGGCCTCGCCGCTACGGGCACCGGAGAAATACCACGCAAGAAAATCGTGGGCCGCGCGAATCGCATAACCCTGGTTCGATGAAGATCCCTCCACGAGCACGGTAATGGCGACTTCCGGATTTTCAAACGGAGCGAACGATGTAAAAAGCGAGTTGATGCTTCGTCCTTTGATAACTTCGGCAGTGCCTGTTTTTGCCGCCGCAGAGACCGGCAAATCCTGCAAAAGCCGCGCTGTTCCCGAGAGCACCGTTTCGCGCATGGCCGCGCGAACTTCGCGGATGGCGCCGTCGGAGAAGGGCAAATGCGTCAATGTTTGGGCGGGAAAGGTCGCCGTCGTAACGTGGCTTCCATCAACGATGCGCTGGACTAAGCGTGGCTTGTAGAGCGTACCACCGTTGGCAATCGCGGCAACGTAGCTGTTGATCCATAACGGCGTCACCAAAAGATCTCCCTGGCCGATGGAAATGTTGTAGGTATCACCCTGGTACCAAGCGTCGTTGCGCTCGGCAAGCTTCCAGGCAGGCGTAGGAATAAACCCGTGTTCCTCGCCAGGCACATCAATGCCAAGCACGGCATTGGCAAATCCCCCCGTCAGATAGGAGACGATCCGATCGACACCAAGACCAGCAATCGAACCGTATCCTCCCCCCACCGTAAAAAAGTAGACGTTGCACGAATTCGCGATAGCCCGGCGCAGATCGAACAGCCCAAAGTCGGGCCGCCAGTTTTTGAAGACATAAGGTTCGTCCGGCTTGAACGGATTGGGGATCGAAATGCTGACACAATCCCGGATCGTATCTGTCGGAGTGATGATCCGTTCCTGCAGCGCTGCCAGAGCGATGAATGGTTTGATTGTTGATCCGGGGTTATAGAGTCCACTGATAACGCGATTGAATAAAGGTCGCGCCTTGTTTTCGAACAGCTTCTTGAAGTCGGCCGACGACACGTCCCCCGTCAGGAGGTTATTGTCGAAACTCGGAAAACTGGCCATGGCCAGTACCGCGCCGGAACGCGGATCTTGGACGATCGCCGCAGCACTCTGCAAACCGGCCGAGCGAAGAATCTCATACAAAGTATTCCAGAGGCGTTTCTGCATATCGGCGTCGATGGTAAGCACCACGCTCTGGCCCGGCAAGGACTCTTGCACCGTGTCGCTCTTGCCGCCATGGGAAAAGAAAATCGTCCCGTGAGTCCCGCGCAGATAGCTTTCATACGATGCTTCGATCCCCAGCCGCCCAATGCTGTCGGAGGGAAGATAATATTCATCTGCCGACAAATCGCCTTTGCCGACTTTTCCGGTATAGCCGATGATCGACGAAAATTGCTGCCCGTTCGGGTAGACCCGCTTGGTATTAGTAATCAAATAGAAACCCGACGGATTCAACCGCTTGAGCGCCAACGCCTGCTCTTTCGTCAGATCGCTTGCGGCAAAAAACAGGGCATTTTTTTTGGCATCGGCCTGGACCGCATCGGTAAATGCGTCGGGTGCAACCCCCACGATACCTGCCACAGCGGCGTAATCGCGAAGGCGGTCCTGTTCGCCACGCGCCAGCTCGCGCGAGACCACGACAACATCAAAACTCGGCTCGTTGCGCACCAATGGCCTGCCTTGACGGTCGAGAATGAGTCCGCGCGAGGGAGGAACGGAAAAGTTGACGGTCTTATTTTTGAACGCCAGCGCCGAAAAAAACTCGTGCTGCGCCACGCTCAAACGAAATGAATACGCCAGAATGATCCCCATCAGAGCGACAGCCGTAAAAAAAGCCAGGCGGAACGTTCCGTCGGGAATAGGTCGTTCAAGATCGGAGAGCTGGCTGGCGGAATCGACGAGCGTTTCCTCGGGAGCAACCCAGTCATCCTGGGCGACGGGAATACGATAGTCTCTTTTAATAAACCAGTTAAAGATGCCCATGGGATGTGCGATCAGCAAGCATGTACAAAAGACAGCATACGACAGCGATCAGAAGCGTGCCGGCAAGAGCCGAAGGATCCAGAACCCGCCGGATGAACATCGGGAAAACAACAGCCGTCCCATATGCCAGCCGGTCCGCAGACACCCAAAAGACGGAAAACGCCACATGCATACCGGCCGCCAAGGCAGCCATACTTATCCATTGGGCAACCGAATATGAACGCGATTCCGCAAGCGTCTTTACGTTCAAAAATCGCCGCATGACCAGAGAGGCGACCGCGGCCCCGAAAAAGGCGCTTGTCAGAACACCCATGTGCAGACCGGCAACGCTTTCTCCCGCAACAGCAAGACAGCATCCCCCGGCCAGTATCGCCGGCCTGACTCCCCCGTACACAAGCAACGCAAGCAAAGGCGCCTCCCAGAAAAAGAAGTACCCCCCGGAATCGGCAAGATAGGTCAGAGCCGATATAAGCCCGACCCCGCAGACGAAAGCGAAAAAGGGCCGCCGCATGGTTATTGCACAAGCACCATAACCTGGCCGGTGAATGTCGCCGAAAACGCCGGTTTGATGCGCACGCGCTTAAACAACTTGGATTCATCAATCTCCACATGCTCGACCGTCCCGATGACCAGCGCCGGAGGAAACACGTCACTCCCCATGGAAACGATGCTATCACCTTCTTTTATTGCATCTTCCTGGACAATGAGATCAAACACCAGGCCTTCTCCCAAGGCGCCGCGGGCAATCCCGGCGGTCGCTCCGCCAAGGACTTTTGCCGTTATCTCGAACCCTAAGTCGTTGAGAGCCCGTACGCGGGCGACATGAGCTTGCGTTTCTACGACACGGCCGACGAGCGCGCCTTGGGGGGTTACGACAACCCCTTGGGGCGAAATCCCATCCGCGGCACCTTTGTTCAAAAAGAGGAACGCCCCGTCCGGACTCATGGTGATGTGAAACACGCCCGCTGGCACCAGCGCACCGGACACTACACGCTTGAGATCCAATGCCGCACGCAACGTGGCGTTCTCGCGGATAAGAGCCTCCTGGGACGCGAGCTTCGACTGGAGCTCCTGCCGCTGGTCCTGGAGCGAGTGATTTTCATCGGCCAAACTCCGGAACCGCTCGATCATGCCAGCCGTTTCCTTCAGAACATGGACGTTGCGGAACAAGGCGGACGCTGGACGGCTGACCGACGCCGCGAGCCATCCCGTCGCCCGCCCGCGAAAAACCATTATGTTGGCCACGACGAGAACGGATGTCAGAGCGCCGAGAATCAAAATTGGTTTGAGGGACGATTGGCGCATACAAGATCAGGATGTCACAGATAGGCCTCCTTATTGGTCGATACGAGGATGGATTTGAGCTGGTCGATGTTTTCCAGAACCAAGCCGCATCCGCGAGCCACGGCGGTCAGCGGATCGTCGACGATGGTTACATCGAGTTTGACCTCGCGAGCGATAAGCTGACCCAATCCGCGCAGGAGTGCTCCGCCGCCAGACAAGTAAATCTGGCGATTAATGAGATCGGCCGTGAGTTCCGGCGGCGTTTCTTCGATCGTCGTTTTGACGGCCATAACGATGCTCTTGATGGAGCGATACATGGCATCGCGAATTTCCTCCGAGGTGAGGGGAATCTCCTTGGGCAAACCGGAAACCAAATCACGGCCACGGACAGAACCCTCGATATCTTCGCCGACATCGTGCGCCGACCCGAGCGTAACTTTGATATTTTCGGCGGTCGCTTCGCCGATGAGCAGATTGCGTTCTTCCCGGAGATAGCGGATGATGTCGTCGTTGAGCTTGGTCCCGGCAATGCGCAAAGAGCGGGAAGCAATAACGCCGCCCATCGAAATGACAGCAACTTCGGTCGTCCCGCCTCCGATGTCGACGATCACATTGGCAACCGCATCCTGGATCGGCAAACGGGAACCGATGGCAGCCGCCATCGGTTCTTCGATAAGGTAGACATCGCGCGCGCCGGCGTTGTAGGTAGCATCCTCGACGGCACGGCGCTCGACTTCGGTGACTCCCGACGGGATTCCGATCACGACTCGGGGGCGCGGCATGAGCGCGAACGTTTCGCGGTAGACCCGATCGATAAAATACTTGAGCATCTGTTCGGTTACTTCAAAATCAGAGACGACGCCAGACACCAGGGGCCGCGACACCGTGATGTATCCCGGCGTGCGGCCGACCATTTTGCGCGCTTCCGACCCAATCGCCAATATTTTCCCCGTCTTTTGATTGACCGCGACAATGGAGGGCTCGTTGATAACGATGCCCTTTCCGCGCACATACACCAGGGTGTTGGCCGTACCCAAATCGATCCCAATGTCCTTTGACCAAAATCCAAAAAGCTTGTTGAACATTCCCGTGGACAGCCGCTAAAGTAGCGGATGATATTTCACCTTAACAGAATACCTATCCACAGGCAAAAGACAGCAGTTCCCATGCCGGACAAAATAAAACACCCCCGGGCGGGAGTGATATCATGTCGTCGCGCCGGGGCGCGGTTGGACAATGATTTTGAAGGTGATGCCTATTTCGGCTTTCTTTACCTCGCCAGAAAGAGACGCAAGTTGATGGTCGAACTTCGAGGTGCGTTCGGATATGTAAATGCTGATATATCCGGCCGCGTCATCCTCCGGAATTCCGATGGTGTGGACTCGGTCGAGTTTCCACAGGCGCTTTTTATATCGGGCTTCAAACTCCCGGGGTGCCATGAAACCTCCAGCAACAGCGCTCAAGGCCATGCTATCAGAACAAAAGAAAAGTACAAACGATCATTGCGGCGGGGGCTGGAAAAACTCGTCGCTGACTTCGGTTAAAATACAACGAGCGAAATCCCTACCCACCGCTTCTCCTTGATAGAAACCAACGAGCGTACCGCTCCCTTGTTTCCTGAACGAGTAGGTGATAACGTCGTCCCGATCATGGTACTGCTTCTTGAACGAGAGCGTCCCGTCGGTGAGCTCGATGTCGAAAATGCGGGACCGGCCGAAGATGTCGAGCATCCATCCTTCAAGCGGTTTCTTATCTGGAGGATTGGCATCAATCGCCCCGGCAAACGCAAATGTGAAATGCCCGCGTCTGACAACTACTTCATCTCGCTTATGATCGAAGCCAGCATTCTCGATGGCCTGCCAGAACACTCCCTGAAGAAGGAACATGCTCTCTCTCCTTTCACTGCAGTAACGATCCGGAAAATAGTACCACCGGAAGAAAGAATTGTCGAATTTGAGAACTAGGAGATGCTCTCAAGATATGAGTCCTTGGGAACGAGGCGGGAGTTCTGTTCGGTGCGGCGTTTGATCTCGACAGAATCCTCGGCGAGGGTCTTTTTACTGACGACCATGCGGAGCGGACAGCCGATCAAGTCGGCGTCGGCGAACTTCTCCCCCGCCGACTTGCCAACGCGGTCGTCATATAACACTTCGACGCCTTTTTCGGTGAGTTGCTGATATATTTTTTCTGCTTCATCCTCGCCTCCTGAAAGCGCAACAAGATGCACCCTAAACGGCGCAACGCTTTCCGGCCAGATGATCCCGCAGTCGTCATGCGAGACTTCAACAGCCGTTGCCATAACACGACTGACGCCGATCCCATATGAACCCATGACAACCGGCTTTTTGACACCTTGCTCATCAGCGAAATGCAGGCCTAGATCTTCCGAATACTTGGTGCCTTGCTTGAAAATATTTCCGACTTCGATTGATTTCTTCTCTTCAACAAAACCACCGCACTTGGGACAATCATCCCCGACTTTCATGGTCGCGATTTCCTCGTTTTCCGCATAGCCGCATTTTGAGCACACAAAAATCGTATCCTCCCCCACCGGTGCCTCGACTTGGAACTCATGGGTGAAGTTCTTGGTAAAAACACCCCCCGCGGCCAGCGTGTAGATCGACTTCAGGCCACAGCGTTCAAAGACGCGATCATAAGCCCCACGCACCTTTTCATAATACTCATCGAGGTCTTGTTCGTTGGTATGGAAACTATAGAGGTCCTTCATCAGGAATTCGCGGCCGCGCAGAAGGCCGGATTTTGCCCGCGCCTCGTGACGAAACTTGGTCTGAATCTGGTACGCGGCAAACGGTAAATCCTTGTAGGAATTCACGAACTTCGCGGCGATAGCCGTCAGCACTTCTTCATGCGTCCATCCGAGTGCAAAAACTGGTTCGCCAGAATATGTTTTATTTTGGGCCTGGCGCACCATTTCTTCACTCATCAACTTGTAACCCACGTCGAGATTCCACCGTCCGCTCGGCTCCATGTACTTCTTCTCAACCAGCGCCTGCATAAGCATTTCCTGTCCGCCGATGGCATTCATCTCTTCCCGAATGATCGCGGATATTTTTCGGATGACTCTCAACCCCAGGGGT
>CAYQNM010000010.1:0-21004 GCA_964419015.1 uncultured Candidatus Saccharibacteria bacterium
TGGAGCCGACCCCGGGATTTGAACCCGGAACCTACGGTTTACGATACCGTTGCTCTACCGTTGAGCTAGGTCGGCAAAACATAACCAGTATACCCGACTTCTGGCAAAAGAAAAGATTGAAAAACGGCCGTTAGGCCGTTGGCGTTTTTCGCGATGTGCGATCCAAGAAGAAGCTGTTGTAAACGGCACCGGAAAGGGCAATAAGGAGGAGTCCCAAAAGTGCAGGGAGTGTTTCCGTGCGCCTGTGGGTAACACCCCAAGCGACCAGCGAAGTGCTGACGTCCGCAAGGAACGTCAGGGCCGCTCCGAGGCAAAGACTGATAAGTAACCGGAGCAACGCTGCAAAATCCCATAGACCGACGTGACCAGGCGTGAAAAAGAAAAGCCGTATCATGCCTCCATACATCAAGGTAAGCCAGAGACAGACGAGGCCCGGCGAGTACACAGACACTGGGTCATGCATCATCCAAACGACCAAAGTCATCACGAATCCCGCGAGCAACGACACAAGCGTCTTTTCCCTGTTCTTCATGCCCACCTCCGGCACGACTATACCACAAGATAAAAAACTTTCAAGTGCTTTCACGATAAACCCCGTAATAAACATCAAAAAAATCTAGATAAACAGGATTGTTTTTGAAAAATAAAAAGCGGGCGAGGTCATCGCACCGCTAAGTAACTTTCGAGGTTTGAATTACATATTCTTTAGTATGGCCCCAATCAATAAGGCCAGAAACACCTTCCGCCATTTAAATACTGCCGTATTCGTTCCCAACCAGGCTGCTACAAATAGTCGTATTGCACAGCATATCTTGAGCCGTTAGGTAACTTTCGTCTCTGCCACGAATGGCGTCAGCAAAGTTGGTCATAACTCCGACCAAAGCATCGTCATAAGAGTGAGCACGAAATCGTGTGATGGTTTCACTATCATCTTCGAAGGAAACTTCCGAGACCTGAGAGCTAACCATTCCAGTTGTGCTGTTAAGAACGACTTCTGTTCTGACTCTGCCTCTCTCGAATATTAATTCAAGCTCATTACGGAATGTATGGCTCTTGAGCCTTCGATAGCCAGTGAACCAGATTGCTAATCCGTTTTCGGTTCTGCCAGCAACTCGGTATTCATCGAATCCATGCGAAAGTCTCCAGAAATGAGTAGGACTGTGACCAAACATGAAATGGACGAGATCTATTTCATGATTCATATGGTCGAGAAGTAAAGAATCAGTCATCTTCCAACTCGTACGAGGCTCGTGGTAGAAGAACTGAAAGCGAAACTCCAAAGCCTGGCCGAATCTTTCAAAATAGCCACCAAGGTGCTCTTTTACATACATGTACTCTTTTTCGTAGCGCCGTAAGTGACAACTCGAGAACACGAGCTTCTTTTCGGCCGCTTCTCGGAGAATACGCTTAAAGTCTTCCTCACCATAACCCTCCCAAAGAGGTTTCTCGCAAAGAACATGCTTGCCAGCCCTTACAGCAGCTTCAGCTTGTTCCAAGTGGAACCTGTGGGGCGTACCTATCAGAACTGCCTCAATTTCAGATACCGATAAAAACTTTTCTAAGTCACGACTTTCAGTGTAACAAGGATACGCTTTTCTCGATTCTACAAAATTATCTACGACATCTTTCTGTAGGTCAAAAGCCCCAGCGATTCGATAGTCGTGGGACATCCTCATAACAACATCAGCGTGCCTACCAGAATGACCACCACAACCAATAAAGCCAAGTCTCACTTGCCTTGGATTGGTTACCATATGCTACCTCTTGTGAAGGAACTAAAAACCGCGCATATGATAGCACGGTTTTTAGTATGAGTCAAAAGATCGTAATAGTTCCCCACCTTCAAAATTTGTGAACAAACGTGGAGCGGGTTAGTGAATGACGTTAGTGCGTGCCCTGTTAATGAGAATCCAACGTACATCACAAGCCCCGCACTAAAAACTAGAAAACTAAGGTTTTATAATGGTTTTTGGAAATACAAAAGCCGAGATTGCCTCGGCTTATATTTTACGCATCTAAGTTATCAGACCTCAATCTGTTGTATATTTCTTTTTCCCGTTGAACTTTTTCATCAGCATCTGCTAATTTCTTTTTTAACTTAGGTAGGTCTTCTTGATTCTTCTGCTCTTTTTTCTTAAGTTCCCGCACCCTTACAAGGAGTGATTTTAAAGTACTCTCAATACGTTCTACGTCTGATTTTAGGTTCTTTAATTCTACCTCTTTGTCCTTAACTAATCTCTTTACTTTCTCCATCTCTTCGGTTGCTATATCTAGAGGCTTTCTAAGAGCTAAGTCCTTCTTCCTCTTATCTTCTTTGCGTCTAAGTTTTGCTTTACCTTCTGGAGTTTTGAGGTATCTATCATGCTCACAATCCTTACAGGAGCAGTGAGGTTCATGTTCCTCTGCACAACCAGCATCGCACCCAACCCAAGATGTTGCATTTTGCCCTAACCAATTTTCTGGATTTAAGTCGTCGGTAAAAACTTCTCTAGCAATTGCTAATAAACTTATGCCGTTGATAGGTTTACCAGAAACCCATGTTAAACCTATAGGTCCATGATGAATGTATCTACCAAAGGATTTATTACAAAATTCGTGGTAGTCTTTTGTGAACAGAATAAACCTATGCCATGCCTCATCTATTCTCTTAGTCGGGGAAAACCTACCACGTTTAGTACCACACAGCCAAAGAAACTTTACCATATCATGGAAAAGCCTAATGGCTTCGCCTTCTGACATTCCCATTTCCGATTTTAGTTTATTTACAACGCCTGCGTGATGATACGAAAGAACTGTTTGCATCTTGGTCATTTTTTGTCTTCCTCTTTTGTTCTTTGTCTAAGTCCGAAAACTATTCTTTCCTCTATAATATTTCTTACATAGTGGAATGGCTGATAAGTACTCTGAAAAAATCCTGGAGCTCGTAGCATGATTATATTGCCTGGCGTTGTGTCAAGAAACTTTGGATTTGAACCTCTACGGTCATCGCAAAGGGCAAATTCAGCTTTTCCTATAAGGTTAAAGACGCATATAATATTTACCCTTGATTTACCATCTTTATGAGGTGTTATCCCGATTGAATCCTTGTCATATTTTTGAAGCGACATATCGTTAAAATCAATCGATGTTTTGAATATCCCTTCAATTTTTAAAGTGCTGAATTTCCTAATTAACAATTCAACAAAATCGTTTCTAAGCTTCCAAAAAAGACTATCTTCTGGAAATTCTTTAACAGAAGATATCTGTTCTTGAACCTGTCCCTTCCCAACAATTTCAGGCTGGGGCTGATATTGATACGAGTAGGCTTCTTCTATAAGTTTTTCTCTTCTACCTTTGGGGAGAATAGGGAAGGAAAAAGCTCCATCAGTAGCAATAGAATTGACTGCCTCCTTTATATCAAAATCAAGAAGGTCTATGTGCGCTGGAATCTTTTCCTTGTTGATGCTTACGCCTGGAACAGCATTACCCCAGATATCAAGCTTATAAATGTTGACTGTCACAGCGAGAGCCGGAGTACTCATCAATATTTCCTCGGCTATCTCATTTGCAATAGTCTCTAGAAGACAGAAACTATGGTCTTGGATTACCGAAGTGGCAATCCTCCTCACTTCTCTATAGTCTACAGCATCAGATATAGAGTCATTGAGATAGGGCTTTGATTCTGTTTCAATTGTGATATCTACTTGGAATCTCTGCGGTAAATGTTTCTCTTTCTCTGTAAGCCCGTGGATGCCATCTACAACTAATTTGTTAATAAAGACTTTGTACATAGTTTCCTCCTTCTCGAACTGAAAAGCCGCCCAAGAAAGGCGGCTTTTAGATTTAACAACCTGCTAGATTATGTTAAAGACAAAAACCGCCCTTCTTGCAGTAGAGTTTGTCTTGAACCTATAAAACCTGACCAAGTTGTAATTCTTTTGTTTATAAGCATAGGCTAAGTATCTTAAAGATATTCTTTCTTGGGTCGTCTGTCAATATTTCTATCACCTCGATATTTAGGCTGTCTGATAATAAGCATATTGATTCCGCCCCAGAGGTAGCGGAATATTGAGAATTATCGATTTACTAAGAGGTCTTATTGGCTTATCTCGATGTTCACGAGGATAGAACCTGTTTATAAAACAAGAGAATCGAGTTCGATGTCTAAATCCTCAAACTTTTGCCTTAACAGGTTTTTAGCGTCTTTCATCGCTTTTTTATATATTTCTTTGCCAAGTTTTTCCAAAAAGAAATCCAAAACCTGTCCAGCAGCAACCACTCCTATTTCCTCATCTCTTTCTTTCTGAAAAAAAGAAATAATCTCATCTAGCATGATCCTTCTTTTTTCTTCCGACTCGAAATCAATTTTACGTTTTGGCTTCATGCCCTTTATTTCGTTGATGTTTGAGCGGGATACGGGAATCGAACCCGTGTCTCAACCTTGGGAAGGTCGCGTACTGCCACTGTACGAATCCCGCAATGGGTCGCTAGCGAAACCCATGATACAGCCATTTCCAAAAACGAGCCAGAGGCGACGAATCTTGGGGAGCGCTTGCGGAGGCGGTGCGGTCCCCACCGGCATCAGGATAGACAAAGACGGCTTTTTCGTCCGCCAGCTTATAGTTGAGCTTCAAACGGGCTTGCTTGTCCAAATACTCCTGGCTTTGAAAATACTCCGCCATGCCTTCCAAGAGAGCATGTTCTCTCTCCATTTGGGCGATCTTGCCGGCAAGATCTTTGGCCGTCCGCTCCGCCGTGCGGCGTTGGAGCGTAACCGACCATGCACCGTGGGCAAGCCAGAGGCACACCGCGATCAGCGCAACGGTAGTTATGTTCGAATGCAGGATTTTCCTCATGCGTTTGCGTAAAACTCAAAAATGCCGTACGCTGGATATGTCACGCGCATGAATAAGACATTCATCCGCCGCATCTCCGTCGTTTTCGCGATCATCACCATTGCAAGCATGGTCGCATTTTTGATCGTTCCGTTCCTCTAGTATATACGGAAACGCGCGCCAAAGAAAACGCACCGCCGAAACGGTGCTGGCTATTTTACGAATTTCAGAATCGGACGTTTTGCCGTACCCTCACGCGAGATACAACGCCATCCCGCACTGCGATAGCGCCTCAAAAGCTCGTAAAAAACAGCGCTGGAGAATACCGTCTCGATCGAGAAATCGAGCCGATACATAAGGCACCGATGTTTTTCGTACTCCCGGCGAGCCCGCGGAGACTTCAAAAACCGGTCTATCTTCGCCTCGGCCGCTTTTACTGCGGCGGCAACCTTCTGATGCTGAACAGCAAGAACCCGCGTCGGCCCAACTGCCATGGTTCGTTCCTTCAACCTTCGTTCATGTTGGCTGTTGTATCAACTTTTATAAGTCAAGTCAAACCGTCGGTTGTTACCGCTTGAGCATCTTCAAAAATACCTCGTGCGGAATCGAAACCCGACCCGTTTCTTCCATTTTCTTTTTGCCGCGTTTTTGTTTTTTCAAGAGCTTCATCTTGCGCGTCACATCGCCGCCATACAGGTACCCGGTAACATCCTTTCTGCGGGCCTTGATCGTCTCACGAGCGATGACTTTGCCCCCGATCACCGCCTGGAGCGGAATTTGGATCAACTGCTGGGGAATGATGTCCTTGAGTTTCTCCACCATGGTACGGCCTTCGTAGTATGCGCTCTGGCGAGGAACGATGCGGGAAAACGGCTCCACGAGATCATCGGCGACGAGGATATCCAGGCGCACGAGGTCGTCCTGCCGGAATCCCTTGGGTTCATAGCTCATGGACGCGTAACCGGATGACACGCTTTTGAGCTTATCGTAAAAGTCAGTGATGATTTCCGACAGCGGCACGTCGTATTTGAGCAGGACCGTTTCTTTTCCGATGTAATCCGTTTGGAGATACGTACTGCGAAGGGACGATGCCAGCTCCATGACGCTTCCGACGTAGGATGAGGGCGCGATGATTTCAAGCTCCACGATCGGCTCGGCGATGGTCTGGACTTTGGACGGATCAGGAAGCATAGCGGCCGAACGGATTTTTACGTCCTCCCCCGTTTTCAACGTCACGAGGTATTCAACCGATGGTGAGGAAATGATCAGGTCGAGGCCGAATTCGCGCTTGAGACGTTCGGAAACGATCTCAACATGAAGCATGCCCAGAAACCCGACACGAAATCCCCGTCCCAGCCCTGCGGATGATTCCGGCTCATAGACGAGCGAGGCGTCAGTGAGCTTGAGCTTGGCCAAGGCGTCCTTGAGCGTATCATAACTGTCGCTGTCCTCCGGAAAAAAACTGGCGTAGACCATCGGCCGTACCTCCTTGTAGCCCGCGAGCGGAACAAACGCCGCCAAATCGGTAGTTTGGGACGTCATCGTGTCCCCGACGCGGATGAGGCCGGGATCTTTGAGCCCAGTGGCGACGTAGCCGATCTCCCCAGCCTCGAGCGCGCCACCCTGTGTCAACTGGGGCGAAAAAAACCCGACCTCGAGCACGTCGACTTTGGCCCTTGTCGCGGCCGTCGTAATACGTTGAGTCTTTTTCAGCGATCCGCCAAAAACCCGAATATACGCAATAACGCCCTTGTACGCATCGAAGGTTGAATCGAAAATGAGCGCCTTGAGCGTACCATCAAGGGATATGTTCGGAGGCGGCACATTGCGAATCACACGTTCAAGAACCGTATCAACGTTGGTGCCGTTTTTTGCCGAAACTTCGGCAATCGTCTCCGGCTCGATGCCAAGAAGATACGACAATTCCTCCTTGACCTGCTCCGTGCGCGCATTGGGAAGGTCGATCTTATTAAGCACCGGAATGATGGCCAGATTTTGCTGTTGGGCAAGGTGGAGGTTTGCCAGCGTCTGCGCCTGGATGCCCTTGGTTGCGTCGACCAGCAGGATCGCGCCCTCCACGGCGGCCAACGACCGAGACACTTCGTATGAAAAATCAACATGCCCTGGCGTGTCGATCAGGTTCAGCTCGTATTCCTGTCCGTCCAACATATACCTCATGCGCACCGGCTGAAGTTTGATCGTGATGCCCCGTTCCCGTTCCAGCTCCATTGTATCAAGGTACTGGGCCTGCATTTTTCGCATCTCGACGGTTTTAGTCAATTCCAAAAACCGATCCGCAAGGGTCGATTTTCCGTGATCGATGTGGGCAATGATGACGAAATTGCGTATGTTTTGCACCGGCAAACTATACCACGGTCAGAGGGAATGAAAAAGCCCGGCCGCCGAGAGGTACCGACGGCGGAAAAAAGCATAAACCAAGAGAAAGTTGCACACCTCGGAAATCACGAGAGAAACCGCCAGGCCGCGGACGCCCCAATGGAAAACGAACGTGAACACGGAGCTCATGGCAATGTGCAGAGCCAAAGTACCCAGCGAAATAAACGCCGTGGTGGCGGTATCCTGAAACGCATAAAATGCCCGAACCACGATCGGGGTCAGACTTTGCGCCCATACGCCGATCATGAAAATGCTCAAAACTGAAGCGGTCTCCCGGACGCCGAATCCGCGGAACGCGCCAACCCCAAACAAGATCCGAACAACCAACGGACTGAAGACTCCCAAGAAAATCGACACGGGAACAATCACGGCAAGCGTCATCCGCAGTGCGTCGTTGAGCTTGCGCCTGAAATCCTCGTGTTCCATACCAGCCGCGTGATGCGACAGCCGCGGAAATACCGCCGTGGCAACGGAAATCCCAACCACCGCGATGGGAACAAACTGGAGATTATTGGCAAAGTTGAATATGGCGATGCTCCCGATCGCCATTGTCGAAGCAAAGGCATTAATGACAATCGTGCCCAGACTGTACCCGCCCAGGGCGACTGCCCGAGGAACCATCAAAACAAAAATCCGCCGCAGATGAACATCAAAACGAAAAACATTTTTAAAACGAAAGCCGGCCGCCATAGCGCCCGCGAGATTCATCGTCGCATGCAGAGCGGCTCCGAGAATCACGCCCACACCCAGGCCGTAGACGGGCTCGTAGCCGTGGGAACCCGCCCAAGGAGCAAGATACAGGGCGCCGACGATCAGTCCCGCATTATAGAGCACCGGAGCAATCGCATAGCTCAAAAATCCTTCGACGGCCTGCAGGACCGAACCCAGCACCGCGCTCACCGAAAACAACAGCGGACTGACAAGCATGAGCCGCGTCAGTCCGATCAAAACCGTCCGATCGTGTCCGGCAAAACCCGGCGCCACCAGATGTACGAGCGGCTGGGCAAAGATGCCCATCACTGCCACTGCGGCCGCGACGGCGAAAAATCCAACATTCAAAAAGTTTTGGGCGATATGCCACGCTTGGTCGCGTTCCTTGCGATAGTGCTCGATGAATACCGGTATGAACGCCGATGACAGCGCCCCGGCGACAAGCAGATTAAAAATCGTGTCGGGAATCTTAAACGCGCTGTAATAAATATCAAGCGTACGCGACGCCCCGAAATGCGCCGCCAGGACACGGTCGCGCAAAAGCCCCGCCACATCGGCCATAAAGCTGAAAAAGCCAAGGACAAGGCTGGCGCGGACGATTTTAGAAGTGATCGCCATGGGCAACGGGCATCGTACCGGAAATATTACTTGAACTCAACGGTCACCGGAAGATCTTTGGCAAAATCAAAGACGCCATGATAGCCGTCCGCAATCCGGGCAAGAGCGGGCTTGGAACCCGCAACCGTCATACCATGGGGCGTCGCAAGATCGAATTCGAACCGCGACACGTCAAGGCCCGGCTGTTTTTGCACATACAGTTGGTAGGAACTCCGAGCAAGCGTATCCGGCACGGCATAGTCGAGTTCAACCGTCGTGATCTGTCCCGGATTTGTGATGACCCAGAAACCGAATTCTGTTTTGCCGCTTTCCTGGAGCACTGATACGCCATGCTCCATGCGCATCCCCGCTTCAAGGCGTTCAAGATCGGGATCGCGGACAAAATCAGTCTTCGCATAGTCAAGAAGCGGCGCATACGACGGAGTTGAATTTCCCGCAATCCCAATGAGGCGGGAGCCGGCCGGAACCAGTACGCGAACATATGAAGGATTTTGACGATTATAGAACCCGTAGCGGCTCGATCCGCCATTGTGCCGCCGCGTGATTGTGAGACGATGCCGAATGCCGTCATCGCCGAACACCGTTGTCACCTTCAGCGCCGTATCGGTCACGGCGTCGGACTTTGAACCCTTTACGTTGCTGAACACCGTCATCAGGTAGTCAGAATCGGGTTGTGCGATTTCGCCGCTGAAACCGCGCTCACGGGCGAATTGCTGGAGCGCGGGATCGCGAAAGTACATCAGCATGCTCTTTTGGTCGAGCCCCGCCAACAGCACATTCATGACTTCGAGCCATGTGGCATGTTCCGCTGATGCAAGTTTTCGCAAAAGGCGGGGCGCCATCTCGATCAGGATCTTCTTGGGCTGGTTGATTTTTTTATCATCTCCATACTCGACTTGATTCTGGACGTCGGCGATAAACGTGTCCGCAGTCAGAGTCAGATGATATTCGGGCATCTCGATCGGCCCGACAATGCCAAGAATCTTGGCGATGATATTCGGATTCAACGTGAGCACCCCATCAACATCGCTTCCCGATTCCCGGCGGTAGAATTCCATGATTTTCCGAGCCGACGCCGGAAAGTCCACGAACCAGTTCGCGTCACGCATCGCCCAATTCGGCGTAATATGTTGAAGCGGCTTGGGTGGTACGACGAGCGACGTCAACTGCCCATCGACATTGTACACATCATCCACGACGGTATCGCGCAACTGGCCATCCTGGAACGTCACAATACCGTAACTACCCGGGAATCCCCCGGTCGGACGCAGTTCGCTCGAATTCTGGAACATGAGCAGGTAACGCTTTTGCCCGTGAGCGCCGACCAGTGTTTCTAAAAACTTTGCGTAGCCGATCCCTTGATCGACAAGATTCTGAAATTCGGGCAATCGCGCGGCAAAATCGCTAAAATCGGAGCGCTTGACTTCGGGAATGGCCGCAGGATCGACCCCTGCCACAAGCGCCTGCGCCTTGCGCAGATTTTTGCTCGAGCTATAGAGGGCCTCCTTGAGCGGCGCGAGCACTTGAGAGGAAAAAACATGTGCCGAGGTTTCCGAATTGAACAGCATGCCGGTGCGCGCTATCGTTTCTATCGCGTCCGACATGGAGCCTCCCGTCGCGGCGACGAGTTTTCCTATTTCCATCAGATTCTGGGCCGATTTGAGTTTGCCGGCACCCGGCAGATCGGCAATGAGGGAACCGACAGCGGCGCCAAAAACATTCAAATCTTTCCCAGCCGAAGAAAATTGTTGGTACGCGGACGTGAATTGTTCCGATGCCGCGGCAAACTTGAGCGCCTCGATGCTTTCCTTGGCAGTTTCCAAATTTTGAACCGCCGTAGTTCCCTGCCGGATAACCCGATCCTTAAGTCCAATGCCGTATCGAGTCCCGGCGACAAGCGCGAGGACCGCCATGACACTGATAACTGCCGTACGGCCCGGCCAGGTGAGCCACGAAAATCGTTGCCAGCCGGAACGGACAATCGGTACTCGCGGGCGGTACCACTCGTCAAGAGTGCCGATCGGGGCATTGAACGCTTCTTCCGTATGAACAGCCGCAAGAAGCGGAGTCGCCTCGGGAACGTGCGGCAATTCTTCGACAGCCGACTCCTGGACGCGTCCCCCTAAGGGACGCTGGATTTCCGCCAGAAGATGCGGATCGAGTGGAAGTTCGGGGATCGAAACCTGTTTTGGTTTTTTGGCGATAATCGGACGATAGCGGGGTTTGGCCGTTCTTTGATGCGCAATCAGAGCGCCGAACCGGGACAATTCCTCGTGCGGATTCGTCTCCCGATTGAGCACCGCTTCGAGTTCGCGAAGGACCTCATCTTTGTGCGGAACTACCGCGCGAATCGCCGAACGCTCGATGGCAAGCTCCGCTGTTGCTTCTTGCGAAAACGCGAGTGGGACGAGCACTGGACGGTTTGGTCGGCTTTTTTTGGCCGGACGGCGCAGGTTGATCTGGGGCGTCAACGCCGCTATAGCGACAACGTCAAGAGCGCCGGATTCATCGACCGGCTTAATGTCGAACATTGCCCCTGCAGTCGTGCGAATATCCGGGGGCATACTCTTTACAGTATACCCTACCAGCCGGCAAAAATCGCCGAGCTGTTGTGGAGAAAAAAGTTCGCAAGCATCATGTCGCCGCACGCATGAGGACGCCAAGCGTCGCTTGAGCCGCTTTTTCCCAGGAAAAAGCGGCGGCACGCTCTTTGCCCTTTCGAATCATCTGCGTACGCAAACGCCCGTCCGTCAAAAGATGGGCCATAGCCAGGGCAGTATCGGAGAGACGATGGGGATCTACCAACACCGCGGCGTCGCCGACAATTTCGGGCATTGATGAAACACGGGAAACGATCGCCGGCGTGCCGCAGGCCATTGCTTCCAGCGGCGGAAACCCGAACCCCTCGAAAAAAGAAGGATACGCAAATACGCTCGCCGCAGCGTAGTATAAGGCTCGCTCCCGATCACCGATCGCATCGGTAAGACATATCTGCGAGCGATTCGGAGAGTGCGTCAGTGCCTCCTGAATACCCCCCGCGAGCCACCCCCGAGGTCCGGCAATAACTAGTCCTACATCGTCGAACCGACCAGTCCTTTTAAAAAGATCGAATGCACCGATCAACCCTGCAATATTCTTGCGCGGCTCGAGCGTTCCGAGAAAAAGGACAAAGCGCTTGGGCAATCCCTTATCGCGCCGAAATTGTTCGAGTATCTCCGCGGACGGCCGGGACAGCCCCGGAGCAATCCCCGAGTGGACCACATCAACGTGTGCTGGATCAATATGATAGAGCGTATGCAAATCCTGCCTGGTCGATTCCGACACAGCGATAATGCGATCAGAGAATCGCGCCTGCCATGCTGGACGCATTTCAAAGCGGTGCCACAACCGCTTACGCCAGGAAAAAAACTCCGGGAACCGCTCAAACGAAAGATCATGGAACGTCGTCACGCGCTTGCACGACGGCGAGAGCGGCGCCAGGAAGAAGTGCGGAGAGAAGAACACGTCCGCTCCCCCGACCAGGACATCCAGGCGCGGACGCCGAGCCAGGTACGAGCCGAGAAAAAGCAGATTATTGGGAATGCGAAAGTTGTGCAGCGTAACGTTGGGAAGTCCGAGCCAGGAATACTTTGGCAATGGTCGCGAGAAGGAAGAATAAAATAACTTAAAGGTGATTGGGCGGACGCCGTCAGGGGTTTGACAAAAAGCCGGATCGCTTCCCAGCGGAATCATATGCGCAAGCAGTTGCTCGGTGTATTCCTCGATTCCACTCCTCCTCCCCGACCCCAACACCCGTATGTCGATCCCAATAGTCATATGGTTCGTTCCAATACTGCGCGCATTCTATCCTGAAACACGGAGATATCAAACTTTTCGGCTTGGAGGCGGCAGACCTTGGGATCGAAGCGGACAGATTCGAAACGCTTGAGCGCGTCGATCAGCGATGCTTCCGTCTGCTGGGAGAAAAACATGCCCGTCATGCCGTCAACGACAGTTTCCAGCGCCCCCCCGCCGGCATAGGCGATCACGGGGCGGCCGGAGGCCATCGCTTCCAGCGGCACGATGCCAAAGTCCTCTTCCTGGGGAAAGATGAGTGCTTTGGCGTGGGCATACAGATCGGCGAGCCGTTCGTCGCTGACGGAACCGAGAAATTGCACGTTCGGCCCCGCCATGCGGCGCAGACGGTCCCCATCCACGCCTGTCCCAACAATCTTCAGCGGCCAGGAACTCCGACCGCGAGCGTCGGAGCCCAGACGATTGAACGCAGCAATCGCGAGGTCGAACTTTTTATATGTTACGAGTCGCCCGACCATGAGAAAATAGTCGCCGATGTCCGGTGCGATGGCGAATTTTGCCGTGTTGACCGGCGGATGGATCACGGGCGCATCGCGATGGTAGTATTTCTTGATACGGCCCTGCACGAAGCGCGAGACGGCGACCATCGCGTCCGACCGAAGCGACGCTTCGCGGTCCCAGACTCGCAAGTACGACAGGAACGGCGGCATGAGGCGCTTGAGCAACGCCGGATAGCGGAACTCCTGTTGGACATAGCGGTGACTGTCGTCCCACAAATAGCGCGGCGGGGTGAGGCAGTAGCAGATGTGGCGCGTATGCGGCTTAACGATGACGCCCTTGGCAAATGAGTGCGATACGGACAGCACCACGTCGAATCCCGACGTGTCGAACTGCTCCACCGCGAGCGGCATCAGAATGGGAGCGTAGCCACTGGCGAACGGTATCTTCTGCAGGAATGAAGTCCTGATCTCCCGGCCCCGAAACACACCCCCCGTCGCCGCCTCGTCGTACACGGTCGTGTAAATCGGCGCGTGCGGGAACATGGCGCACAAGACCTGGAGCACGCGCTCGGCGCCGCCTCGCTGGTTTAAGTAATCATGGATAAGCGCAATTTTCACCTCCCCAGCATACGGCAAATGGGATACTCTGTTAAGAACGTGCCGAAAAACAAAAGGCTCTGGTCAAAAAACCAGAGCCGAGAACGATTGGCGAAGTCAGGGTTTCCGCGACGCCCCTACGCCAATACCACAAAATCGGAATATATATTTGGAAGTGCTTCCAAGAGCAATGGATTCTCTACCGCGACCATCAGAGTACCTGGTAAAAAAGGGAAAGTGTCCACCACACTCATATCTTGTTCGTATTGTGCGCTCCGCACATCGCACGGATGCCTCGCTCGGAAAATATCCGGTCTTCTGCATGATGAGCATCGACTTCGTCACTTCCTCTATCATCAAAGGAAGCTCGTACTCGGACGGAATCATTTTCATTTGTTCCCCAGGTGTTTTGTTTACTGACCCAGGAATGATGTCCGTGAGCATGAGGTACCATCGCAACTCCAAAGTGGTCTTGTGCATATGCGGCTGGCCCAGGTAGGATAAATTGCCGGAGGGGAAAGAGAAAGAAAGCGGAAAGATGTCCCTCCACTTTGCCACCGTAAGCGGTACGCCATTCATTGTAGGCAGACCCAGAAACGGAAAGTGGGTTTCCTTGATCAGCTTCCCCTCATTAAACGGGCAAGGACTCTCGAGAAGATCCCTATGCCAGGGAAACTCACCAGCATCATGGAGTATACGATTGGTAACGAACTGATAATAGCTCCGGAGGGAGATATCATTGAGTATTCTCCCCGACATACCCTTTCCCTTTCTTCGCGGGCTTGTGATTATGCGATATGAGTCGTCCTGCTTTTTCACGTAAAGCCTCCTTGAAGAATAAGTAACCTATTTACTATTACTTGTCAAACCGCACTGCGGTCGCGGAGCATTTTGAAAGCGGTTTTGAAGATGATCTTCAGGTCGAACCACAAGGACCAGTTCTCAATATAAAAAGTATCGAGCACGACCTCCTCTTCGAACGGCAGGTCGGAGCTTCCTGACGCCTGGGCCAATCCCGTGGCGCCGGCCTTGATGGCAAGGACTTTCTTGTGGTGCTTGGCATACCTTGAAATCTCATCGGATTGATGAGGTCGCGGGCCTACAAGCGCCATATCGCCCGTCACGATGTTCCAAAGCTGGGGCAATTCGTCAATCCTATATTTGCGAATAAATTTCCCCACGCTCGTAATACGCGGATCGTCCTTCATTTTCCACAGGGGTCCCCCTTCCGGACGATCGTTGCCCAATGAACGGTAGTAGGCATTCAAAGAATGTGCCGTCCCATCCGAATCAACAGCAAACATGGAACGGAATTTGATCATATCGAATTCCTTGTTTCGGCTGACTCTCCTTAACCTTACCCATACGGGGCCGCGGGTTTCCCACTTGATGGCGAGGGCAACTACTGCGAACAGCGGCGACAAGGCAATGAGCGCAAGCGAAGCAGCAACAACGTCGAAGATGCGTTTGGCGACGCGGCCCCAGCCATCCA
This sequence comes from uncultured Candidatus Saccharibacteria bacterium, assembly GCA_964419015.1. Classification (GTDB taxonomy): domain Bacteria; phylum Patescibacteriota; class Minisyncoccia; order 2-02-FULL-40-12; family GWA2-44-9; genus CAYQNM01. Next base: position 14,925 of record CAYQNM010000010.1, read on the forward strand.
AGGGCGTGCGTTTGAGTTCGATCAGCGGAATCCGGCTGATCGTGTCCACGCCGACGTGCGTTGTGAGCGTTTGGTAGATATTCGGCACAAACTTAAAAACAATATGCTGTTCGTGGCAAAAGTCCACCAGTCGAACGATTTTTTCAGCAGAGTAGTTTGGATCAGCAAGCATGATTTCATCAACGCCCGGATTGCTGACGGCTTTAGCAACTTGGGGCAACTCCGGATCGGCAAGCTCTTGAACGATGCGATATCCGAGAGCAGGATCGTTTTCGAGGGCCGTTTTGATACGCCGCGAAATGTCGTCGGTGCCGATAAGCAAGAGTCGGTGAACGCCGAATGCGTGCCGCCCGACGGCGTACCGTTGGAGAGCGCGAACCCCAAGCCGGCCCGCCCCCACGCACAGCATAGCCAAGAACCAGCCGCCCAAGACCAAAAAACGCGAATTAAACAATTCTTGGCGCAGGAAAATATACACGATCACCGCCATGATCGCCGCCGAAGAAGCAATGATAACGCGCAACAACTCCTGGGTCGTCGACATCCGCACCCGCATGGCATAGAGGCCCGAGGCAGCGTAACTGGCGAGAAACAGAATCGAAACCGCCACCGTTAAGGTGAAATACCGCGAGAGCGGAAGATTGAACTCGAACAAGACCGGCCGATAGACGTCCAGGAGCCGGGTGCGCAAAAGATACGTCGCCATTCCAGCCGACAAAAGCATGACCATATCGACGGGGAGGCGAAGTACATTGAATGTCAAGTCTGCTTTTTTCATGCGAGTTCGTGTTCGATATCGTCTTAATACGCCACCTTAGGAATAGCATTAAAATCTGCATTTTTCAATGAAAAACAATACCACCCCCTGGAGGGAGTGGCAGTGTGCGCGGAGTTCCATAAGCCGAGTTCTGTCTAGCCCTTGCGGGCGAGATAACCATTTATCTAGGACACGCGTTGCCGCATGCCTCGAGCGTTCTAACTTTTCGAACCCCGACGATCCTTGCGGGATGTACAGGGAACGCTGAACTTGCACCCCGGTAAGGATTTGGCCGTTTCACCCTTCGATTTCGCTCGGAGCAAGCTTCCCGGAGTTACCGGAAAGCCGTGCATGAGTGCTTATACGAAGAATCGCCCGGATCTCCTTGCGGACAGCCGGGCGTCTCTCGGCTTTCGCCTCAAGACGTCTCTGCTCGCACCTCTCGCATTACTGCGGACGGGTGTTACCCGCTACCGTTTTATCCGACGCTCGCGCATCGGAGCAGTGCTCGGACTTTCCTCCCCCGCCCTTGCAGGCAGGAGCGATTATCAGGAACTCCGCACTCCCGCATTATAGCACGTTTGTGCCAAGTTCACAAATCGAGTTTCGCCGCCTCTTTGTCCAGAGCCGCATTGACCATCCGGTCGGCATCTTGGTTTTTTTCACGAAACACATGGGTAAAAGTCGTCGAACCGAAATCAAGCCGGAGATTCCACAATTCGAGAAAAAGCTTTTGAATGCTTTCTTCTTTTATTTTGTACTCGCCATTTACCTGTTTGACGAGCAGTTCGCTGTCGGTGCGGACGTTAACCGAACTCTGTGACGCCTTATCGGCCCCAATGAGCGATTTGAGTTTTTTAAGCGCAAAAATGACAGCCTGGTACTCGGCGGTGTTATTGGTCGTCTTGCCGATATATTCGCCGTATTCCTTTCTCCCGATGCTGTCGCCCTCAATGATAACACCGATCCCCGCTGGGCCAGGGTTGCCGCGCGCTCCTCCATCCGTATGGATCGTAAAATGATGCCGTGCGTCCATAAAAATCAGCGTTTCATAATCTGCAAAAACATGTGATAGGTCGTTTCGGCGTCATCCAGCGCGTCGTGCCATTTTCCGTTTTTAATTTTGAGGTAATGGCCAAGCTCCTTCATGCGGTAACCGCGCATGCGAGCCCGATAGAGCTTTTCAAACGCCATGGAGAGGACGTCGAGCACTTGCCAATGGAATGAGGGTCTGATCTTGGCCTCGTGGTAGGCCTTTTTCAAAAAGAGAAAATCCCACGATACATTATACCCCACCAAAACGGCTCCGCGGGCGATGTGATTAAACTCCTTGAGCGCCTGGCGAAGCGGCACGGCATCCGCGATTTCCTTGGGTGAATAGTGGATCACGCGCAGAGCATGTCGATCGGCGGTCGCCAGGTGCCGCGGACAGATATCCCGTTTCCACTCGCGGATAACTCGAAAATCCGGCTGGGAAACCAGCACGCACCCGATCTGCAGGACTTCGTGCTGAAGCTCGAGACCGGAAAACTCAAGGTCGACAAAAGCGAGCGGCCGCTTTTTGATTTCCGTATCCGGTTCGTAACGTTCCGGACGGCTGGTGAGAATTTTTTGCCTACGCATGGTTATCGTATCCTAACGCTGTGAGTCCCGGCAATTCGCTGCCGGCCAGAAATGCCAGCATCGCACCGCCGCCGGTCGAAACAAACGAATAGCGATCGAGGAGACCGAGGCGGCGCACCGCTGCGATGGTATCCCCTCCACCAATGATGCTCTTGGCGCCGGAATCCGCAATCGCTTGAGCAATCACCCGAGTACCCGCCATGAATCGGTCGTCCTCAAACATGCCCATGGGCCCATTCCAAATGACCAGTGTAGCACGTTTAATATAGCTGACAAATCGTTCTGCCGATGCCGGACCGATATCCAAATACCGGCCTTGATCGACAACAAAATCCTGCGGAACAACCAATGCCTTGTTCGCAAGATCGGCACCAGCCAACAACGCAGCGGCATTGTCGTCAGCAATTGAAGCGCCGATGTCGTCGCCTTTTGCTTTGAGAATATCGTTAGCGATGACTCCTCCAACCAGGATCGCCTCGGCTTCGGCGATGAACCGCTTAATGACCGGCGTCTTGGTTGCAGCTTTTGCTCCTCCCATGACAATCACTTTGCCGCGGGCGGGGGCTGCGATAGCTTCCGAAAGGGTGGCAACTTCGTGCTCCAAGAGCGGCCCGGCATACGACGGAAGCATCCGTGTAATCGCCGAAATCGACGCATGGTCTCGATGGCATACTGCAAATGCATTATTCACATACAGGTCGAATCCTGTAGCAAGACGTGTCGCAAATGTTTCGTCGTTGTGCTGTTCTTCCGGGTTGCGCCGGATATTGTCCAAAAGCGCCACACCGGATCCTTCGCGCAAAAACGCCGGAATCGCGTCCGGGGTTTCAAGAAACGCCAATGGCCGGCCGATCAGCGCCGATATCTGCGGCACCAAGCCCCGGAACGAATCCATGGCGGCAATATGTGCAACAATTACCACGACCGCCCCGGCATCAGCCAAAAAGCCGACGGCTTCTTTTTGCCTAATAATCCGGAACGGCTCCGCAATGCGAGTGTCCGTCCCGACCGGAACGTCAAAGTCAGCCCGAAAAAGGATGCGTTTCCCTTTCAGATTCTCGATGTCGGCAAGGGTTTTCATTCAAGTTTGCTGGCAATGCTCAAAATCTTCCCGAATTCTTCCTTGTTGATGCTGGCTCCGCCAACCATGAGACCATCAATGGCCGGATGTGAGAAAAATTCGCCCGCATTGCGCGACGTCACCGATCCCCCATACAAGACCCGGAGTCCCGGAGTTCTCAAGGCATCCCGAATAACAGCGATGGATTCAGCCGCGCTCTGCGGCGTATCAGGCCGCGCGCCGGGATTCGTGCTGATCGCCCACACGGGCTCGTAGGCAATAAGGCACTTGTCTTTTTCTAGATCTGTTAGTCCGGCAAACGTCGCCGCCGATTGCGCGCGCAGAAACACTTCGGAATCCGCGCCGCGCTCGCGCTCTCCCAAGCAGACAATCGGGGTCATCTCGTTGCGAAGCACGGCCTTGAGCTTGCTGTTCACGATGCTATCGGTTTCGCCGAGCTTCCAGCGCCGCTCGGAATGCCCGATAATCACAGAACGTACCCCGAGTTTCGCCAGCATCGGGCCGGAGATCTCTCCCGTATCGCTTCCGCTGTCGTCCCAGAATATATCCTGGGCCCCCAGCGATGCACGCGCCCCAATACTGGATTGCGCGAACAGCCTCGATGCCTCTTCGATAAACACGAACGGCGGACACACGACCAGCGAGAACGGCTGGCGGGGCACGTTTTCCAGATGTGCATGCATGAACTCAAAAAGCCCCTGCGCTTCGCCCCAGGTTTCCGGAGCCATTTTCCAGTTGGCAACGATTATTTTCTTAGGCATGTTCGTAGCCGCAAAGGAGCGCGGCGGCTTCGTCCGGGTCAACTTGGTTGATCGAGATGGCGGTCGCAAGCTCGAATCCCGCATCAATTTTCACCCGCGGCACGATCTCGACATGCCAATGGTAGTGATCATAGCTGACGGACTCGTCCGTGGCGACCGGCGCAGTGTGGATGTAAAAATTATAATCCGGGTCGCCCAGCGCACCGTGCGCCTTGGCAAGCACCGTCGTGAGCGCATCGGCGAGGTATGGAATACTGTCGTCCGGCATCCGTTCAAAATACGGGTTGCTCGTCTTCGGAAAAATCCTCATCTCATACGGAGTCCTAGAAACAAAAGGACAAAATGCGATGAACCGTTCGTTCTCATAGATCAGCCGTTTGCGTTCTTTCATTTCCCAGTCGATCAGGATGTCATGCACCTTGGCGCCATGTTTCGCATAGTAACGCTCGGAGCCGCGGATGCTTTCGAGCACTTCCGGCGGAAGAATGGGGGTTGAAATGATCTGCGAATGATTATGAGCAATGGTAGCCCCGGCGCTCGGACCGTGATTATGAAAAATAAGAATATAGGCGCCGCACTCATCCTGGGCTATCTGGCGGTAGCGGGCGCGGTAGGCGGTAATGACCTCCGCGGCCTGTGCGGGTGTGAACTGAGCAAAACTGCGCTGATGGTCGCGCGTGATGACAATCTCGTGAAACCCGTTGGCATCGCGAATGGGAAACGGGCCCGTTTCCCGCGCCGGGCCGCATACGCCCGCCTGGAGCGCAGGGAATTTGTTCGGGATAATCTGAGTCGTCCAGCCGGCAAGGTCACCCGCGGGATCGAGTTCTCGCCCGTTTGCGAACGCCAGCAACGGCAGGCCGTGGCCGGTCGCCTGGGGGTTGTCGAACGGGCAAGCACCTGACGTCTGACGTACCGGTGTTTCGTCCTTTTTTGGTTCAGGCCGCCTAGCGCGCGCCGGCGCGATCAAAACCCAATGGCCCGAAACCAAGTCTTGTCGAAATTCGCCCCTCATAAGAGTGCCCCTATCCTAGCACACTTTTTTCCGGCTCCACCATCGGCCGATGTTGATACTTCCCGGTATGGAGATTCCAAAAAATCCTGACAGTCTGCCAGAGAACTTCCGGGTACGACCAGAAGTTTACTTTTGAATGTGGCTCGTTGTTCCAGGTAACGGGAGCTTCCTTGATTTTGTATCCGAACCGTCGAGCGAGCGCCAGCACCTCGACATCGAATCCCCACCCGAAGATCGTTAGCCGGGGAAAAATAGACTGCGCCGCGCGAGCAGTAAAGATTTTGAATCCCCGCTGGGTGTCGCTGACGCCCCAAACTGCCAACGCCTGGATGACTTTATTTCCGAGCTTCCCCAAAATGACCCGCCACCACGGCTCTTCGGCTCCTCGCACAATCCGCGCTCCCTTGACCGCCAGGGAACCGATCACGACATCATATCCCTGGTGAAAATACGGCATCATGCCGTCCAAGTGTTCCAGCGAGACCGAATTGTCAGCGTCGGTGAAAAGCCGGTACTCCCCCTGGGCTGCCAGCATACCGGCGATAACAGCACGCCCCTTGCCTGGGCGATGTTCTGCTACAATTTTTAACTGGGGCATCTGCGACTGAAAGCTCCGCACAACGTGAGCCGTAGCATCCTTGGAATTATTATCGACAACGATGATTTCATAGGAAAAAGACTGGTTGCTCAAGTAGCGTGCCATATCGCTCAATGTAGCACCAATGCGCTTTTCCTCGTTGTATGCGGGAATGATGATCGAGAGATACATAGTTGCTCCTGTTACCTTACTCCCCGTCATCATACAATACGCGGATATAAATATGAAGATACCGTGGAAACGAC
>CAYQNM010000011.1:0-18647 GCA_964419015.1 uncultured Candidatus Saccharibacteria bacterium
TATCTTGCCTCTGCGGTCCCGTAAAACATATACTGTATACATTCGAAGGGAAGCGCTCCCCGCCCGACTGGACGACGCCAGTCGTTCGGGCGGGTACCAGCTGCCTGTCCGACCCGACTTAGTCGGGGCGGAAGCTACGGGCCCGCTAAAGTACGGGAAATATAGCAGAAAAGCGGCCCGGAATCCAGGCGTGCCGTAAGAACGGAACAGTTGCTTCGTCTTACCTTACAGGACGATGCGGTTCGGTGTTGTAATGAACCAGGGAGGTCGAATCACGTCTTTGGGTCATGCACCGTAACCTTATCGCAACCTTACCTATACCATTCACATGAAAACATACACAAAAGTCGCAGGTACCATCGCGGCATTGGCGCTGATTGCAGCCCCCGCCCTTGCCCATAACGAAGCTTCTGCCGCCTCCCCTTCGGTTTCTGCCAAGGTCAAGGCCGAACAGCGCCGCGACGAAGTCAAGCAGAAGATCCAGGAGAAAAAGGCCGAGATCAAAGAAAAGGTGTCCGACAAACAAAAGCAGAAGATTGCCAATTTCTGGGATAACATGACCAAGCGTCTGGAAATCCTCATCAGGAATCAGCGCCGCTTGGCCGACCAGATCAGCAACCGACTGGACAAATTATCAGCGGAAGGAAAAGACGTCACTGCGGCTCGCGCCAAGCTTGCCGATGCGAAAAAGATGATTCAGGCAGCTGAGGATGCTCTTCACGCCGGCACTGCCTCGATTGCTAGCATTGTTGCCCAGAATGATCCCAAGACAGCTCTTCAGAAGGTTCGTCAGCTGAATAAAGACGTCCTGGAAAAAATCAAGGATGCTCACCACGCGCTGGTGGATGTCATGAAGGCCGTGAAGGAAGCGAATGTTAAGACTTCACCCACTTCTTCTCCGACTCCAACCCCAACGGTGCAATAATAGTCGCGCCTACGGCAACTCCCAAAAACGTCCTTCGGGACGTTTTTGGATTCCTGAAATTTCTGGTATTCTCCCAAAAGCGTAAGAAATCAAGCGATAATGCGTCATACCTTATGAGCGGTTCCCTGACACCCGACAATTTTTTGGAAGCATACGATCGTTTTTCCGATCCCCTGTTCCGATATGTATATCTTCGGGTCTACGATCGCGAACAGGCCAAGGATATCGTCCAGGATACGTTCGTTAAAACGTGGGATTATCTTGCTCGCGGCAAGACAATCTCCACGGGACAAGCTTTTCTGTATCGTACGGCAACCAATCTTATCATCGATAGGAGCCGTAAGAAAAAGGAAAGTTCCCTCGACGAACTGATGGAATCGGGCTTCGACGTCGGATTCGACGAAAGCCAGCGGGTCGTGAGCGGCATCGAATGTGCCCGAGTCGTAAAAATGACCGCTCAATTAGAGGAAAAATACGCCCAAGCAGTTATCCTGCGCTATGTGAACGAGTTGAGTCCTAAGGAAATTGCCGGCATCACCGGCGAAAGCGAAAATGCCGTTTCTGTTCGGATTCATCGGGGAGTAGCCCAGTTGCGAACACTGTTAGAGGGCCATCATTAATATGCTGTACGACTTCGATACTCTTGTTAAACAACTTCGGCAGATACAGCTTCAAACGGACGAAAAGTCATCTCTTCGTCACCGTCTTGAGGCGTATCAGCACATGCGTCCGATTTCGTCTGAACATATCGGATTTGTGTCCGCGTTTCAGCGCGTTTTTTTTCGCGGCTCTCCCATGATCGCCTTTTCCTTGCTCCTATGTCTATTTGTCGGCCTCTCCTATCAGGCCGAGGGCGCTCTTCCCGGCAATCTTCTCTACCCCGTGAAAGTCGATTTCACCGAGCACGTGAGGGACGCGCTCACTTTTTCCGACGAGGATCATATTGATTGGGACATTCAAAAGGCCGAACGCCGCCAACAAGAGGACGAACTTCTCGCTACCAACCTGGGGATTTAAACCAAAACAACCCACAAGGGTTGTTTTGGTTAAGTCATGAGCGACTTGAACACGTTGTCCAGACGATTGTGAGGGTAGAGGTCTTGTGGATAAATACAGACGAGTTTGATGTGGTTCTTCCGGCACAAGAGCACCTTTTCTTTTACAGTCCTGTTGTAACGAGGACTGTCTTGCGCTAAGCCAAAATACTCTACAAAAACTTTTCCTTTTTTGATCGCCCAATCGCTTTTGTGGCCGGTATTGGGATATGCCGCGTTACGTTGATGATGGATGTTGTGCTCGGTGAGCCAGTTATCAATGATTGCCTCGGAAATCGAATCGCACACATGGCCGTCGCGTGCCTTTGTCATGGTTCGCTTGTACATCCGGTGGTCATCAGAACGATGCGGCGTAAGTCCCGCGGCAATAATCGCATTATTCCATGTGCCAAATAAGTGCGCACATTTATCGGATAATTCCTTCACTTCTCTTTTTGCAGGCACTCTTCCTGTTTGGTGGTATGTTAAGCGAATCAGATCGAGCATTTCATCTTTTGTGTAAGTAAATCTTCCGGCCTTCCCACACTCCGGCGAGCAATAAGGAGAACCGTTTCGATTATGTGGTTTTGTGCAAAAAAGACAGTACCTTGCGGGCCACTTTGGGTACTTCTTGTTGTTTACGATTGCCGCGCAAGAACGGGAACAATAATTCTGTGTGGAAATACGCGCAATGTTCCGATAGAACTTTTTTGAACAAGATGAGTTTTTGCATTCAACAAGTTTAGCTGTCGTCTTGTGTTCGTAAACACATTTCCGAGAGCAGTAAATGGTGTGCTTGAGTTTATGGCTCTCTCTTATGTGGTGCACAAACCTTAAGAACTGCTTCTTGCAGTTTGTGCATATTGCCGGCATCTTTGGTCGTTCCCTCTGCATACCTTTCAGTCGGGGTGCCGGGATTTGAACCCGGAAATCTCCTGAACCCGAATCAGGCGTGTTACCGTTACACTACACCCCGCGTTATTCTTTAGGACTTACACATAATACTTTTTCATGCGCTTTTGCTCCTCTGCTTCCACGGCTTCTTCGATGCGCTTGAGCGCGTCGCGCAACTCTTCCGGCGACTTGGCGTCCAGCTCGTGGATGCGTTGCCGAAGATGTTCTTTGGTATTTTTTGACGGGTCGTCCAGCACTTCGGCGAGAAGCGAGTTCAATAGTAACCCGATTTTGGGGCCTGGCGCAATACCCAGCTCCTGCATGATCTCCTGGCCGTCGATCTTGAGCATTTTGACGGAAATGGGGTCATGCGAGACCTTGTCGATGACGTACTTCAGATGGCGGAGCTTGTACGGGACGGCCTTGGGCGTTCCCGAGCCAATGCGGTCGGCTTCGCGCACCTTGAGCAGGTCTTCGATGTTTTCTTGGCCGACTTTGACTAAAAGTCGCCGCACGGAGGATTCCGTAACCTCGCCGACGTTGTAGTAGAACAGATGATAGCGCACGAGGCGAACGACCTTTTCTGTGATGTCCTTGGAGAATTTCAAGCGCCCCAATATCTGTGCGGTCATGCGCGCACCGACCGCATCGTGGCCATAAAAGGTGCTATAGGTTCCCTCTCCCCGCTTGGTGCGGGGCTTGCCCACATCATGCAAGAGCGCGGCCAGACGGACGACAAAGGAGTATTTTTTCTCGACGGTGTATTTCAGTGCGCGCAGGTTGTGTTCCCAGACGGTATAGATGTGGTGGAGGTTCTGGCCGACGCCGACGCCCTCGAGCAGTTCCGGAACGATGAATTGCAAGAGCCCGGTCTCGCGCAAGAGCTCCACGCCGTCGTGCGCCCGCGGCGATTCGATGATGGCGACGAACTCGTCGCGGATGCGCTCGTGCGAAATGGCGCGGAGCCAGTTCGCGTTCTTTTCGAGGGCCGCTCGGGTGTCGGGCTCGATGACAAAGCCGAGCGTTGTCGCAAAGCGCACTGCGCGCATGAGTCGCAAAGCGTCTTCGCCGAACCGCTCATCCGGATTCCCAACGGTACGGATAAGCTTGGCATCCAAGTCACCCCGGCCGCCGTGCGGGTCGATGAGCGTTCCGTTCTGGTCCATCGCCATGGCATTGACGGTAAAATCGCGGCGCGACAAATCGTCCTGGAGCGTGTCGGCGAAGCGAATCTCTTCGGGATGTCGCTTGTCGGCATATTTGCCTTCAATGCGGTACGGTGTTACTTGAACATGGGCCAGAGCAGGATCCTTCGAGCCGGTTTTCACGGTTACCGTGCCGAAAGTATTTTCGTAGAAACTCTCGGGAAAAAGTTCTTGCAGTTTCTCCGGCCGGGCGTTAGTTGTAACATCCCAGTCGTTTGGTTCGACGAGCTCACCACGAGCGGCTCCCAGCAAAAGGTCGCGCACGCACCCGCCGACTGCATATGCTTCAAACCCGCTCTCCTGGAGAGTCGTGATGATGTGGGCGATTTCGTTCGGCAGTTCCATGGTATGTTGTGCCCCCACCAGGAGTCGAACCTGGATTTAAGGTTTAGGAAACCTCCGTCCTATCCGTTGAACGACGGGGGCCGATCATGGCAAGAAATTCCTTGTCAGTGTAACACTTTTATGATATTTTTCAATTCGTTTTGAGGGCCTGTAGCTCAACTGGTTAGAGCGCCACAATGGCATTGTGGAGGTTGTCGGTTCGACCCCGATCAGGTCCACCAAATTTGATTTGCCGAAGAAGTTGCCTCGGCGTGGAGTTTATCCTGACGAAGGAAGGACGCCTCGGCAGTGGTTTCCGGCACAAGCATTCCCATCGTAAGAGATTCTTTGAAATCGTGAAAATGAAAAAGCCCCAGTGGATGAACCTGGGGCCGGTGAGTTAAGGCCTGCCTCAACTCGGTCGAACTGTTTTCTTGATGTGTGCGATTTAAATCACCCGTCGCCGCTGTTCGAGCTTCTTCAACACGAGTCCCTCGGGTACGGGACACGGTACAAGGAGAGGTCTTCCATATTGGATCGCCTCTCCCTGATACTGGCGTTTCGGACAAACCGCCATGCCCGAGGTGTAGACACCGCGTATGTACTCCCAGTCCCACGCCCATACGTCGCTGGCCCATTGATCCAGATCGAATACCTCGACGCGGTGGAGAAGCCAAATACCCAAGCTAGTCGCCGTCATCTCATATGTCTTCAGCCTCTCCAGCAACAACGGCGTGGGTAATCCGTTTTGAAGTTCCCGGGTCATCTCTCGCAAAGAGCCATCGTCTGTAGCCCACTCGACGTTGTGTCCGAACAGATGCAACGCATTGAACAGCGTTGCCTCGGGTGACAGCGTTCTATCTAGGGTGATTGACACCCCGTCAAAATCCGCAGCGCAGTCAGGCAGGTTAGCGAAATCGATGCGAATCCCATAGGCCATGATCTCGCGACTCACCGTCCTAAACACGCCAGCGAATGATTCTTGGGTCCTCCTACGGTAATCAACGTTTCGAGTCACGATACCCCCTTTCGAAATCGAGCCGGGCACACCCGCTTTGCTCGCATACTTATCCCATCAAGGCTTTTTCACGCCGGCCCCGCATGTAACGTACCAGACTTCGGAAAGATTATAATGCGGAACATTAGTCGTGTCAACGGGTAGCCTTGCCGACTATTGACTTTTATTGCGTAATATGATAAGCTGACTGGTAATAAGCTAAATCGGCTTATTTTGTACACCACAACCGAAAGGAGGCGGATATGCAGTTGACGACACAGGCAGTCGAACGGTTCAAGGGCGGCCAGATGGAGATCCAGAACCAAAACGAGGGCTACATGTACCGCGGCGAGGTCGAGGCTATCGCGGTCGAGAGCAACGAGCTCCGGGTGAAGTTCGCCTGGCTCGCGAAGGGCGAGGGGTTCCCTCCGATCCCGCAGAAGTGGATCAAGGACGATCGCCTCGACTACGCGGCAAGCCTCGAGATCTACTCGGTGAGCGACATCGGCTCGAGCGGCCACGACACCGGCGGCGACAGTCGGATCTGTCTCAACTCGCTCATCGGCGGCGAGACCGTCGTGCTGTTCCCTCCGAACGGGAGCAAGCTCGACCCCGCCAAGGTCGAGGGGCTCCAGCTCGCGCAGGCGTAGCCGCGTCTCTCGGCGCAACAACCGGCCGGGCTTCACAGAACATCGTGGAGCTCGGCCTTTCCGTTTTCATGCAAAGTTTCTATACTAATTCTACTTGCCGCCGCCCCAAAAGTTGAAAGCCCAAGCGGAGGCGGTCAATCAGGGTTTTCCGCAAAATGGGTTCTGACTTTTTCAAACAAACACTACCAAACCGTTCGTAACTTGTATATGTCTATGGGAAGTTGCATTTTTTGCAAAATTGTAAACAGCGAAGCTCCGTGTCACAAAATCTGGGAAGATGAGGGCTTCTTGGCCTTTTTATCCATATTTCCGAATACGGAAGGATTCAGCGTAGTTATTCCCAAACAGCATTACCCGAGCTATGCCTTTGATGTCCCCGAAAAGGTGCTTCTTGATCTCGTCATAGCATCCAAAAAAGTTGCCAAACTTCTCGATGCGAAGTTGGACGATGTCGGAAGGACGGGACTCATCTTCGAGGGTTTCGGCATTGATCATTTGCACGCAAAGCTTTTTCCCATGCACGGAACGAAAATGTCCGAATGGAGACCGCTTAAATCTCATGTAGAAAAATACTTTGAGAAATACGAGGGCTATATTTCCTCACATGATTACAAGCGGGCAGATGACAGCAAGCTATCTGCTTTGGCCAAAAAAGTTAAAGAATAGAACCGGGGTCTATCGATGAATTTTTTCTTTCCTGTTTTTGCCGCCGTGCTTCAGGCCGGATCGTTCACGCTCGACAAGGTCGTTCTTTCGATCCGACGTATAACGTTCAGGACGTACAGCGGCGTCAGTTTTCCCCTGCTCTTTGTCATCATGCTGGGGATCTTTCTTATTTTTCGTCCCCCACTCTCGCGGGACATGTTTTCCGAAAACATCGTATGGCTCCTTGCGGCTTCTATCCTGCTGTCGCTGATTACCAATCTCGTGTTCTATCGCGCGCTGGATGATGACCATCTTGGCGAGATCCAGGCGATTGATCTTCTGCGGAGTATCCCCGTTATTGTTTTTTCAGGCATCATTTTTGCCGACGAGCGGAACTTTGCCCTCATCATCCCGGCATGCGTTGCATCCCTTGCGGTTGCGTGGGCGCATTGGGAACGGCATCATTTCAAAATCGCGCGCCATACACTGCCGTTTCTTCTGTGGTCTTTGGTAAGTGCGCCGTTTGGCGCAGCACTCTCAAAGATACTTCTGGCTCATTTCAACCCCATTTCACTCGAACTGATACGCGACGGTGCGCTTGCACTTGTTTTCGGCCCGCTCTTTTTTCGAGATGCCCGTCGGACATCCGTTTCGGCGTTTTCTTTGCTTCTGGCGACGAATATCCTCACGGCAGTTGCGTGGTTGCTCTTTTACTTTAGCTACCAGCGGTCCGGTATCGTTTTTACGGCTCTCGTATTTTCTCTCCAGCCGCTCTTGGTGTATCTTGCCTCTCTCTTTTTCTTGAAAGAGCCCTTCGAACGCAAAAAAGCCATCGCGTTTATCATCGTACTGATCTCCATTGCCGTTGCGAAAGCGCTGTGAAGCTTAGCAGGTGCCAGTTTCTGCGCGATCTGATATACTTGGTTTATGGCTGATCAAAATCTCAATCTTCCGGCGTCCAAGTTGCCTGTGCCGGAGCAAACCACTGATTTTCGCGCTTCGTTCCACTGGCGCGTGTTCCGCATCATGGCAGAATTCGTCGATGGCTGGCAGTTTCTTGCCGATTGTAGAAAAACCGTCACCTTTTTCGGGTCGGCTCGATTCCCGGATGACTACCGGTGGTACCAGGTTGCTCGCGAGTTGGGCGCGCTCCTTGCAGGAGCCGGTTACGGCGTCGTGACCGGCGGTGGCCCGGGTATCATGGAGGCCGGCAATCGCGGCGCCGTGGAGGGCGGAGGAGAATCGATCGGGTTGAATATCAAGCTCCCTTTTGAACAGCGAGTCAACGCTTACGTCAAAAAAGGCATCGGATTCTATTACTTTTTTGTCCGCAAAGTCATGCTCTCCTACTCTGCTCAGGCGTATGTCTATTTTCCGGGTGGGTTTGGGACCCTCGACGAATTTTTCGAACTCATCACGCTTATCCAAACGCGCAAAATTCCCGTTCACATTCCCGTTATTCTTGTTGGCAAGGAATATTGGGAGCCGCTGACCGAGTGGATCGACAAACAAATGTACGAAAAATTCCAGGCCATCGACAAAGAAGATCTCGAAATCTACCAGCTCGTCGATACGGCCCAGGAAGCGTTTGATATCATCAAACGGTCTCCCGAACGCAAAGAGTTTTGAAAGAGTATCGGTCGAGAAGCATAACGTGACGCCGGACTGTTTTTGTGCTAAAGTGATGCGGAAAAAACAAGCCGGAAGCGTGGCAGAGTGGTCTAACGCGCCGCACTCGAAATGCGGTTGGGGAGCAATCCCCTCGGAGGTTCGAATCCTCCCGCTTCCGCCAGGGAGGGTTGGCCGAGAGGTTTATGGCACCGCACTTGAAATGCGGCGGGCGCAAGCCCTCGTAGGTTCGAATCCTACACCCTCCGCAGTCATTTTTGTTACCGGGAGATGATTTTTGAAGACTGACGCCTGCTTGTTCCGGGCTCATTTCAACAAAGAGTCGAACAGTGAAACGGTATAGGTGCCCCGTGATACATACATGACACAGGCGTTACATCTAAGAAGAGAATCCCGCCAGCTTGGCTCGTCCGTTCTTACATGGGAAGCCAGGCCGACTTTCCATCCTGCGCGTGCCCGCTCCCGCACCGCTACGTTCGTATTGATCATTGCCCTTGCTATCGTTGTCGGTCTGGTATGGCACGACATGCTTCTAGCAGTGCTTCTTGTGCTTGGGGTTGTGACGCTTGGACTCGAACGACGTGCGACAGCGATGCTCATTCGGGCCGAACTCGATACCCGTGGCATCCGGATCAACGGCCGTTTGCATCTCTATGGCGATATGAAGTCGTTTTGGATCGAGTATGTTCCCGGGGGACTCAAGGAATTGAGCATCCAATCAAAGCGCTGGTATCTCCCCTATCTCAAAATTCCTCTTGGTCGGCAGGATCCACTTGCTGTGCGCATCCGCCTTTTAGAGTTTATTCCCGAACACAAGCATCAGCTTTCTTTCGTCGATGCGTTGATGGCGCGGCTGGGGCTGTAGACCTATCGGGCGTAAATTCCCGCACCAAACATAAAACCCCATTAATGGGGTTTTATGTTTGGGCATGGTGCTCTCGAGAGGAATCGAACCTCTATCAGTAGCTCCGCAAGCTACCGTCCTATCCGTTGAACGACGAGAGCGTTTCTGCGCTCTGAATCATACTATATCTTGCTGATTTTAGCAAAAGTTCCCCGCCGACGGGATATTGACATAACAAGTCCAAAGATATATAATATATCCCAAGAACTGATGCCCGGCTAACGAGCATCCCATTCATCGTATATTCAAGCACTCACATCACGATATGGCCATGAAAACTCTCTCCCGATCGGTCCTTGCGGCGACAGCCGGCTTTGCCGTTTTGGCGATTATCACCGTCGGACCCCTTTTCCCGGGGCAGGCAGGCGCGAGCGGATTTAGTTGGTATGTGACGCGCAACGACTTTACCCAAGGATGCCAGGCGGGACCTTGGTTTGCTGGGAAAACCCTCACATTCTCAGGTCATGCCGATAACCCCGGTGGAAGTGGTGCGACCTATGCCATCTCATATAATTCATTTCACGATCCCAGATCAGGCTGTTCCCGCACGACCTTTGAGGCTGGCGGAGGCATGAGTGTCTCTGGCAAGGGTACCTATCAGCCCGGCGAAAGCGGGAATTTTACGATTACCGTAAATCCGGGCGCCGATGTTCAGTGCGGAAGATACCAGTATGACGCGGTATTCACCGGATCCAATGGCGCGGCTGTCGGCATCATGGGTGTTGTGCTGGACTACGGAACTGATTGCGGCGGCCAGCCTGCGCCTACGCCGATACCTACTCCCGTGCCGAGCAATGCGCCTGTCTTGCCAGGCGTATTGAGCGCGCAATGCGTGGGCGGTTGGAATCCTCGGATTGTTTTGTCCTGGACTGCCGGCGTCAATGCAAATTCCAATGCTCTCCAGAAAGCAGATTCTTATCCGGACGATCCCAGCCGTTCATGGGAGTTCATTTTCCAGGAACAAGCGCCATTTCACGCTTATTCTTATACCGATGCCAATGTCCTGCCCTATCGCACCTACACGTATCGCGTGAAATATGCGCCGAGCATTCCGTCGAATCAGGTTACCGTTTCGACCGACCCGCTCCGGTGCGGTTTCGTTCCAGCGCCGACGATAACTCCTGCGCCTACGCCGATACCTACTCCTATCCCCACTCCGATTCCCGTTCCGACTCCCTATCCGGCACCTGTTCCATTTCTTGGATGCGCCCCTTCGTATCAGCAAATTTCAAGCGGCCAATCCGCAACACTGGTTGCCAGCGGCGGAACCGGGTCGTATGCGTGGAGCGCGCCGGGCGGATCTCCGAGCGTCGGTACGGGCGCCGCGTTCGGTTCGCAGTATTTCAGTTCGAATGACATTGTCGGCGACATCAGGGTCATAACAGTCCAAAGCGGCGCGCAGACTGCAAGCTGTTTGGTGCGTGTTTTTGGGAATGGAGCGCCCGCTCCCTACCCGACTACGCCTGTTCCCCCGTTCTACCCGACACCTGTCCCGACATTTGCCTTAAGCATCAGCAAGGTTGGCAAGGATATCACGCGCGGTCAGACCGTGGATCAGGGTTCGCTCTCGGTATCTTCAAATGACACCGTCGAGTTTACCATCCGTGTCCGTTCGCTGGCGCCCGTTCCGCTGACAAATGTCATTGTACACGACGTGTTTCCGGCGGGGGTCACGTATACGCCGCGTACGACAAGCGTGAACGGCACTATCGTCGCTGACGGCATCGCCGCCGGCGGAATCAACATCGGATCCTTAATTCCAAATCAAGAAGTCGTCGTCAAGGCGTACGGTACCGTGACATCGGGATCGGTGTTTCCCTCCGGCACGATGACTGTCGTGAATACGGCCGAAGCTCGCGCCGACAATGCCCCGGTTGTCAGCGCCCAGATGCCTTTGACGCTTGGCGAGGTGCTCGGTGTGACCAAGGTGAAAACCGGCGCCGGCGAAACGGCTCTTTTGGCGCTGCTGATGAGCGCGATAGTCACCGTCGGATATATGCGCTATACTGAAACTGCTCTTTTCCGGAAACGTGATGCGCTCGCGTCGGCAGTTCGGTTTTCAAAAGACCGTTCCCGACTGAACTTTGCCCGATTCCTCTAGGTAGCTTGTCGGGGGCGGCGCGCAGGTTTCTCCGACCCCATGCGTTTTTTCTGGAACGCGAAATTCATCTTCTGGAACTTTATCATCCTGGTTTTTTTGAAGACCGCTTTTGTGTACTCCGGTTTCCAGCTTGCCGCTTTGTTGCAGGAACCGGCGGTATTCACGAAGCAAGATATTATCGCCTCGACGAACCAGTTTCGCGCCTCCATCGACGTTGCTCCGCTTGCGGAAAACAGCGTCCTTGATATTGCCGCGGCGCAGAAACTCCAGGACATGATTGACAATCAGTATTTCGCGCATTTCAGCCCGTCCGGGGTATCGCCGTGGCATTGGTTCGAAGTGAATCAGTATACTTACAGTTACGCCGGCGAAAACCTGGCAATCGGTTTCCCGGATGCGGCGACGACAGTTCAGGCCTGGGCGAATTCCCCGTCTCACCGAAAAAACCTTGCCAATACTAATTATCTGGACATAGGAGTGGCAGTGGCGCCTGCGAAAATCAAAGATATCGATGGGATTGCCGTCGTACAGATGTTCGGTCGTCCGGCTGTTGTCAAAAGCGCGCATACCCTGCGTCTGGGATTTTCCGGCACGAGCGCCAGCGGAGGGACTGCCAAGGATGCTCTCCGCGTGTCGGTTGCTCCGAGTGCTGTTCCTGCGCCGTCGGCTTTGGAAAAACCGACCGTTCCGATCAGGGTTTCCAGCATCGCCAATCGCGAAGTGCCGGTCGAAGTTCCGACATCCGAAGCCCCTTCCCCGGTGCGCAGGATCGCTGAAGCCCTGAATACGGTCTATACCGCGTATGCGTTGATTATTGCGATCCTGTCGGCATCCTACATGTTCTTTGCCGGGTTCCATCGCCAGCATATATTGAAAACGGCCATGAACTTTGCCCTCTTTTTCCTGGCACTCGCTCTTCCTTTGATTCAGATCTCTCCGAGCGGGTTTATTTTTTAATCACGCGATGATCCGCTCCCATCGCTACTCGCATATGCTGGTTGTACGGTTTGTCGGAATTTTTGTTGCCGCTTTCGCAGTGTTTTTTGTCGTACTGAATATCCGATTCCTGACTGCGAATGCGAGATTCCTTATCGCTCCGGGCACGATCTCGAATCCGAGTTCCTTGTCCAAAGCGCTGAAAACTTTGCCGCTGGCCGGCGATATTGATGCGCAGCCTCTTCCCAGCCATGCGCGGCTCGTCATCGACAGTATCGGGGTGGATGCCCCGATTGTATTCGGCGTTCCCGGCACCGAGGAGAGTATTTACCGGAATCTGGAACATGGCGTCGTACACTATTCCGGAACGCCAAAACCCGGTCCAATGGGGGTTTCGGTTATTCTCGGGCACAGTTCGGCCTATCCCTGGTATCGAGGTAACTATGGTTCCGTATTCGCTTTGTTGGGCAAACTCCAACCGGGTGACAAATTCTATATTCAATACGAAGACGGGCGCCTGTTCCTCTACACGGTCAAGCAATCAATCGTCTTTAACCCTTTTGCCAGCGACGAACGGTTGACGGAGCTTGAGCATCGCCGTACGCCAACGCTCGTTCTGGTCAGCTGTTGGCCGGTGGGAACCAATTTTCGCCGCATCGCCGTCGAGGCCGAGCGGATTTCACTTTGACCGTCCGTGTGGATAGCTGCTTTTGTCAATGCGACGGTGAGGGCATATACTTGATGGTATGGAAAACCCCTCTCCCGCGCCTGCTGCGTCCTCTTTTGTTCCCGGCATCATGGCGCGCCTTCGCCAGCGCGCCGGAGTCGTCTTTGGCGGATTCAAGACCTTCGGACAAAAAAATAAAAAAATCATCCTCGTTCTTGCGGTGATGATCATCGCTTCCGGTGTGGTGGTCGGCAATCGGTATCGTACCGAAATTAGCCGTTTTTTTGCGTATTCCGATTGCGACCAGGAATACGACCTTGATTGCGATAACGATGGCTATAATGGGCCGGACAACGTAGGTAATCCGGGGATCGACTGCGATGACAATAATCCCGACATCCACCCGAACGCCTATGACGAGCCGAGCAACGGCATTGATGAGAACTGCGATGGCGTCGATGCTTCGCCGGCTTCCGAAACGACAACTCCCGCTCCAGCGGGATGCGTCAATCCCAATCCCCTGACATGCGACGACGGCGACTGTGATGACGACGGCCACCAGAATCCCTCCGTGGGAGGTGATGACTGTAACGATGCTGAATGTAGCATCGGCGGAGGGTGTCCTGCCGCTTCGTCGGATTTCGACGGCGATTACTACACGCCCGCACAAGGTGACTGCGATGATTTTGATATTAACCGCAATCCGGGACTGTCTGAAATTCCAGGGGACGGGATCGACAATGACTGCAATTCCGCAACTTCCGATACGAGCGCCGCTCCGACGCCGACACCTGCATCAGGCGTGCAAACCGGTCAATTCAGCTGGTATGTGACGCGGAATGATTATGTACAGGGGTGCGAGGATGGTCCTTGGTTCAGCGGGAAAATCCTCAAATTCTCCGGCCATGCTGACAATCCTGCAGGGAGTGGTGTGACGTATGGGGTCACATCCGGTATGTATCATGACCCTCAAGCCGGTTGCACCCGGACGACGTACGAACCGGGGGGTAGTCTCGCGCTTTCCGGCAAGGGCACGTATCGGCAGGGCGAAAGCGGCGATTTTACGCTGACGGTTAACCCCGGCGCTGATGCACAGTGCGGCCGCTACCAGATCGATTCGAGTTTTATTTCCGATAGCGCTCCCAATGTTCCGATCATGGGTGTGGTGCTCAACTATGGGGTGAACTGCGGTCCGGGTAGTGGCACGGGAAACACACCGCCGCCGACAGCAACGGCGACGGCAACGCCTCCGGCATCATCGACTCCTGCTCCCTCACCTTCCGCTACCGTTCCGGTATTAAGCTGTGTTTCGGGGGCGACAACTGCAAATATCAACGAGGTCATTACCTTTTCCGCTTCCGGCGGCACCGGAACCTACGCATGGTCGGCTCCGAATGGAACGCCGGCATCAGGAACCGCCCAATCACTGAATACCCAGTATGCCGCATCCGGAACCAAGACGGTTACGGTTACCAGCGGTTCCCAAACGGCAACGTGTACCGTAACGATCAATACCCCGGTTTCGCTCGTATGCTCTCCGTCGAGTGTCGCAACAACAACAAACACTGCCGTGACGCTTTCCGCTTCCGGCGGCACCGGAACCTACGCATGGTCGGCTCCGAATGGAACGCCGACAAGCGGCAGCGGAGCAAGCTTCGGGGTAGTCTATGCCACTCCTTCAGGATCAACGCCATATCAGGCGACGGTGACCAGTGGTTCCCAAACGGCGACATGCGCGGTCACGGTCACGGCACCGTCAAGCACGCTGGCTTGCACGCCGGCGTCGCAAACGGTCATTGTCAACCAAACAGCCAATATTTCTGCTTCCGGCGGCACCGGAACCTACGCATGGTCGGCTCCGAATGGAACGCCGACAAGCGGCAGCGGAGCGAATTTCAGCGTTTTATATGGTTCCTCCGGAACCCAAACAGTGACTCTGACGAGTGGTTCTGAAACCCGCACATGTTCGGTCGTCGTCAATGTTCCTGCCGCGACGACGCCCCCCTCAACTCCCCCTCCGACTACGCCGAGTCTGACGATCGACAAAACTGTTCGCAATGTAACTCAAAATAGCGGCGAGGCGAATGTCGTTTCCGCAAATCCCGGAGAAATCGTCGAATTTGCGATCCGGGTCGTCTCCACGGGGAATGCGACGGTTCGCAATGTCCGGCTGTCCGATTCGCTGCCGTTCGGGCTTTCCTATCTTTCCGGCACGACAACGATTGACGGCGTGGGAACCGGCGAGAATCCCACCTCCGGCGGCAGTATTGTCCTTGGCGACATGACTCCTGGCCGCACGATCGTTATACGCTTTAGGGCCCAGGTCGCGGCAGAGTCGGCGTTCAGTTTCGGGACAACCACGCTTACCAACACGGCAACGGCGCAGTCTGACAACAGTCCAACTGTTTCCGATACGGCGTTTGTTAATGTTACGCGGACCCAGATTATCAACGGCGGCGGCAATACCTACCAGCTAAATATCGTCAAACGCGGCCGCAATGTGACTCGCGGCGAGTTCAACGAACAATCGAGTGTTGCGGCATCGCCCAACGATACGATCGAATTCATTGTTTCCGTCCGATCTCTCTCGACTGCAAGGGTTGATAATGTCATTGTTAAGGATATCGTCCCGTCCGGCATCTCGTATCTTCCCAATACGGCCAGTGTCAACGGTATTTCCAAACCGGATGACCTGGTATCGAGCCAAGGGTTGAATATCGGTTCCCTTGATCCGAACCAGCAGGCAATCATCCGATTCAGTGGACGCGTCAATCCGGCCGATGCCCTGCCTACCGGCACGACAACTGTCTTGAATACTGCCCAGGCGAGCGCACCTAATATTCCCACGGTTATCGCGCAACTTCCCATTGTCATTTCCAATGGCACCATCGCCGGCATCAGCAAGGTGCCGACTGGCGCCGGAGAAAGCGTTTTGCTCGCGTTGGCCATTAGCATTCTCGTGACGATGATGTACGTGACCTATACGCGCACAGAGACGTTCCGTCGCCGGGAAATTAAGTCCATTATCGGCGAAGAACGTTCTGACAAGGATCTCATGAATTTCAAGGGGTAGAGGTCGGAAAAAGCGCCTCCCTTCCCGCGGGGGCGCTTTTCAATTCGTTCTCTGCGTGGTATGTAATGCTATGGAAAGGAGAAATGAGCGTCGTTTTATCTCATGACCGTGATCTTGAGAACATGGGCCGACTTGCGCACGCCGGTTCGGAGCCTCTATGCCGTTGGTCCGCGCAACGCTTCCCGTCTTGCCCGTCTTGGCATTACGACGCTCAAACATCTCCTCTGGCATCTCCCGGCGCGATATGAGGACTACACAGCCGCAACGCCGATCGGTCAGATTGAGGCAGGCACGACGGTCAGTATTCAGGGAGAAGTCATAAAAATCAGCACTCGGCGCATATTTCCGCGCCACCTCACCGTTACCGAGGCTTTGATTCAGGATTCCAGCGGCATTGTTCGGGCTGTTTGGTTCAATCAGCCCTACATCGAGAATACCCTGATCGAGGGTTCGCAGGTCAGTTTGGCGGGTAAGGCACAGCTTGATAAACGAGGCCTCTATCTGGCGAGTCCGGTCTATGAAAAAATTACGACGCTCCCCAGCACTGCGGATGAAGCATATACCCATACTCGCGGGCTCATCCCTATCTATTCTGAGACCGAGGGTATCACCTCCAAGTATCTGCGGTTTCTGATTAAGCCGCTATTAGACCAGCTTCCGGTGGCTGATCCCCTTCCCGACTCAATCACTGCCGCATATGGCTTTCCAGATCTTGCTTCCGCGCTGAAGGCGGTTCACTACCCCTTGGAGAGGCGCGAGGCCGAGAGGGCCCGCCATCGACTGATTTTCGATGAGTTACTATTGTTCCAGCTTAAGGCGCTTCTGGAACGGCGCAAGCTCAATCAAACGCGGTCAGTTCCGGTGCCGTTTGACAAGGAGTATATTCGCCGATGTATCGCCGGACTGCCGTTTGAATTGACCCGTGACCAGAAAGTCGCCGCATGGGAAATATTCAAAGACCTCGAAAAGTCCTATCCTATGAATCGGCTCATGGAAGGAGACGTGGGGAGCGGAAAAACCGTCGTTGCACTTCTTGCGGCGCTCGGAGTGGTCCATAGCGGCGCGCAGGCGGCCTTTCTTGCTCCAACCGAAGTCCTTGCCCAACAGCACTACCGAACGATCCTGGGACTCGTTCGTGAACGCGGAGTCACCGTTGCGCTCCTGACAGGATCAGCTTCGATGCTGGATGGCGATGAACTTTCACGTCCAGCTTTGAAAAAAAAGATACGAGTCGGTACTGCCAGCATCCTCATCGGAACTCACGCGGTCATTCAAAAAGACGTAGGATTTAAGAACCTTGGCCTTGTCGTGATTGACGAACAGCACCGCTTTGGCGTTGCTCAACGCGCCGCCCTCGTTCGTTCTTCGGGAGCTTCAAAGGAGCAAACTCTTATTCCTCACCTCTTGAGTATGACAGCTACGCCTATCCCCCGCACGTTGGCACTCACGATTTTCGGGGATTTGGATATTTCCATCATCAGAGAAAAACCCAAAAATCGTCAGTCCATCGTCACGGATATTGTTCCTCCGTCCCGTCGATCGGTTGCCTATGACTTTGTGCGCGAGCAGGTGCGATCTGGTCGCCAGGTCTTTGTGATCTGTCCGCGGATAGAACAAGCCCAAACCGCCGATGCAAGCACCGTCCGGATTCCTCGCGGTGCCACAGCTGTGCAAACCCGCCTTCTGTTGGCGGACGTGAAAGCCGTCGAACAGGAATATGCCCATCTCAAAAGTGATGTATTTCCCGACCTGAAAGTCGCGATGCTCCACGGCAAGATGAAACCCAAGCAGAAGCAGGATATCATGCGAGAGTTTAGGGACGGCTGGCATGACATCCTGGTATCGACATCGGTCATCGAAGTCGGAGTGGACGTACCCAACGCGACCGTCATGATGATCGAGAGTGCCGAGCGATTCGGTTTGGCCCAGCTTCACCAATTTCGGGGCCGCGTCGGCCGCGCAGAGCATCAGTCATACTGTTTTCTGATGGTATCAAACGAGGAAACGGGCCAGAATAAGCGTTTGCAAGCGCTCAAGTCGTGCGATGACGGATTCGAACTGGCCGAAGAAGACATGAAACAGCGCGGCCCCGGGGAATTCTTTGGCGCCAAGCAATCTGGCCTTTCGGACCTTGTTATGGCATCCCTGGCTGATGTTGATCTCATTAAAAAAGCGCGCTTTCATGCGCGCTTCCTCTTGAGAGACGATCCTTCGCTTGCTCGCTACCCGCTCTTGAGGGAACGCCTCTCCGAATCCCAATCCCTCACCCACTTTGAGTAAACAACCACGAAGGAATCGTTAAAGGTACGACCATAGCTTTCAAAGAAAAACGAAACGCCCTCAGTGTTAGTCTGGGTCTCGGCTGGTGTATCCCATCAAGGCTCTGATCAGATCAATCTGACCGGCTGCTTGTGGCGAACACTGCCGTTCATCTCCAGAATCCTGGGGCGTCATGCTACTCGGGTACCAGCCGTCTCGGTTCCCCGCCACAAACGTATCGGAGTCACCAAGGTTCGGCTGTGGGCGCCTTCCGATGGCCACACGGTCATCCTACCCGTGCTGCATTCATCAGTCGTGCGGTCCCTTTCGCGGCTCCTCCGGGGGAGGAGTTATGTGTCGGTGCCCGTGGGCCCGGCTCCGTTTCAGCGAGGGGTCGCGGCCCT
>CAYQNM010000011.1:18747-19991 GCA_964419015.1 uncultured Candidatus Saccharibacteria bacterium
GTGAGGGGCTACCGTTTTGAGCGATAGCACCACATTCAACCATGCATGGTGAAATCCCTCCTCGGAGCGAAACTTAAAGTGCCGTCTTTCACATTATAGCATGGTTTGTTGACATTTGTCAATGAGCGAATAATCAGCTCAAAAAGCCCTGAAATTCTACTTGTTTCAAGGTAGATGCGTTTCGCTACTGGAGAGTTCTGGATTTTGGCGTTACCCAGAATCCGAGGTAGTTCCCTGCCATAAGCCGTGTCTGGGCATCGAGTGCCGGCACTGCTCCGAAGAAGATCAGATTGATCGGAAACAAAAGCCACTGAAACAGCATCCAGAGATATTTGAACCTGCCGTATTGCGGGGGCCGCGGCGGAAGCAGGAGAATCGAGAGGATAGCCGAAGTGACCAGGCCGATCATGGCAAGATTCATGATGAAACGGGTTATCTGCGGCAGATTGTACGACAGCACGGTTCCGGAAAACTCATTACCTCCGACGAAAAGCGGCAACCATCCCAAGAGAAAAATGAGGAACGAATTGGTGGCCAGGGAATGGGTGCTTTCGATCATGAACCATGACATATGCCACTTTTTGCGGAACGGTATGCGCTTATTTTTGATGAATCCGAAGAGAAAATAGGGATTGTTTTCGACTCCATATGCCCACCGTCGTATCTGTTTATATTGATTTTTTAGGGTTTGCCAGAATGTCGGCGCGACGTTTGCATCCATGTAGACCGGATAAAACAGCGGAATCGTGCGCCAATCCCCGTCGTAGCGAAGGAGGCACTGCCAGAAAATGCGCGAATCTTCCGAAACTACATTTGGAAGCCAGAATCCGACATCGACCAGCGCCCGAAAACTGATCGATTGGGAAGAAAAAGTGATGAGTTTTTCCGGGCGCGATTGCTGGATCATTTGCCAGAAACTTGTTGAGAACGCGAAAATTCTGGCGAACGCCGGAGCTTCCCAGATATTATTGACAAACAAGGGAATCGGCTGGAACGACGATCGCAGGGGGCGATCAGCGGCCATATACTGCCAGGTGAGACAGCCGAAAAACTGTGGCGGCACGACAGTGTCGATGTCGAATACCGACACAATAACGCGCTCGTAGGGAATTCCCAAGGGATCGATAAGTAACTCCTTGACTTGCCGACCGGCCCACGTTTCGTTGGATCCTTTGCCGCGGATTTCGCCCGCTATGCCGTCGGGATGCGCCGTGATGAGGGCCTTGAAAAACAGATGTCCAAAC
>CAYQNM010000012.1:0-8237 GCA_964419015.1 uncultured Candidatus Saccharibacteria bacterium
TGCTTATATTACCACAACTACCCAACCTTGGCAAACTCCCTCTCTGGTTAATCCTTCTTGGCGATGTTCAAGACAATACCCAGCGAGGCCAACAGCGCAATCAGCGCCGTTCCGCCATAACTAATAAACGGAAGTGGTAGGCCAGTCAGCGGCCCGATGCCGGAAACCGCGGCAATGTTGACGAAGGCCTGTGAAACGATCCAGGTGTTCACCCCCATGACATACAACGCGGCGAAGCGATCTCCCGATTGACGTGCAATGCCGGACAAAAGATACGACAGCGCCAGAAAGAGTCCGATGGTGAACAATCCGCCGGCGTAGCCAAGTTCCTCAACGATGATGGCAAAAATCGAATCGCCGACCGTTTCCGGCAAAAAGCCGAACTTCTGCGTACTGTGCCCAAACCCGACACCAAACAGCCCGCCCGATCCGATGGCAATGAGTGACTGATTTACCTGATACGAAATACCGCGAGGGTCAATTGAAGGATCCAAGAATGCCTTGATGCGGTCGATACGGTACGGAGCCGCCCAGATCAGCCCGGCCAGAAGCAAGGCGCCAGCCGCTATGAGAATCGCAAGGTCTTTCCAGGCAATGCCGGCAACGAAATAGATCCCCAGCGCAATTGCAATGACAATGCCCAGCGTACCCACATCGGGTTGCCGCATCAACAGGAGCGCGATAAATCCCAGGACAGCAAAAAACGGCACCAGTCCGTAGGTCCAGTTCTTGGCTCGGTCGTCCCTGCCGCCGAACCAGGCCGCCAAGTAGGTGACCAGGGCGAGTTTCAGAAATTCGGCCGGCTGAAACGTGTACCCGCCGACATGAATCCAGCTCCGAGCTCCCTTGAGCGCAAGCCCGAATCCCGGCACGAACACCAGAATCATCAGCCCCAGAGCGCCGAACAGTATCGGCAACGCGACCTTGCGCCAGAGGCGAAAATCAATCTTCGAAAGTAGATATGCCAGTGCCAAACCGGGCAAAATGCCGAACAAAAACTGGTGCTTGACGTAATAATAAGGCGAGCCGAACTTTTTTTGGCCATCAACAATGCCGGCCGAGGACAACATCACAAGGCCGAATGCAAGCATGACCAAAATGATCCAGACGAGTTTCTTGCGCATCATCGCTATTGTAGCACACTAGCCCAAAAGCGGAGGAATCTTGCTGTCCACTAAAAAGACGATGAGGCCGACGATGGCGCCAATAGCGTTGATCATCCAAAAACGCATCGTGATCTGGGTTTCCGGCCAGCCCAGCGCCTCGAAGGTGTGATGGATCGGCGTCGAGAGAAATACTTTTTTGCCGCGGAGCTTTTTAGACGTCTGTTGGATGATGACGGATACGGTCTCGATAAGCGGAATCACGGCGATCAACGGCAGAAGCAGGGCCGTGTCGGTCAGAAGTGCGACCACGCCAGCCGTGAACCCCAAGGCCATGACACCGGTGTCACCCATGAAGAACTTGGCGGGATAGATATTAAACCAGAGAAATCCCACCAACGCGCCCATAATGGCCGTCAGGAACACGGCCAAGTCCATTCTCCCCTGGTCAAAGGCAATTGCCGTCAGGGCCCCGAACATGGTCAGAAACACGCCTCCGGAAAGGCCGTCCAGACCGTCGGTTTCATTCATGGAAAACGCAGTCGCCACGATAACAAAAAGGAAGTACGGAATATACCACCACCCGACGGTTACATCTCCGAAAAAGGGGATGTTGATGGCATCGCGGCCAAGCTTGATGAAGAACCACCACGCTCCGACGAGGGCAACAACATTGTAGAAGATCAGCCGCTTTTTCAGATTGAATCCGCCTCGCCTGAAAATGCCGAGCATATCGTCCGCCATGCCAACGAGACCGGCCAGCACCAAAAATCCCAACGGCAAAAGCGTCTGGCTCCGCTCAAGGAAATTGACTCGTGACCAGAATCCGTCCACCAGATACGATAACGCCCAAAACGCCAACGATAACACGGTGACCGTTACCCAGATCGGCAAGCCGCCCATCGTGGGCGTGCCTTCTTTTTTCTTGTGGAGTGCGTTGAAAATCGGCGTCGCTCCCCAAAAAGTATCTTCTTTTTTTTCGATTTCCTTGCCGGGACGGAAATACTTGAACAAGATCTTTGTCCAAAAGTGGGTAATGACAAGGTTCAAGAAAAACGCCAGTGTCGCCACGACAAAGACGCGAACAATATTGAAAATCGTGAATGTTTCGATTGGTATCAAAGTCATATGCGAGCGCGAAAACTATTCCCACCGATACGCCCGGCGCACCCAGTCGACAAGCGCCTTGGTGTCATCGAAGCGCGTTTTGGAACCCAGGACGATGCTTACAATAGTATCATCTTTTCCGGGAATTTTCACCAAGAGGATCATGCACCCCAGCGCTTCGTCAGTGTTGCCGGTCTTGCCTCCGATAATATCAGGGATAATACCCAGGAGCTGATCGGTGTTTTTGACTGCGTGAGTCATCCCGTCTTGCGATACGAGCGTCAGCTCTTTCTCGCGCGTTGGCGACCAGAGCCAGTCCTGGTTTAACGTGGCACGCACAAGTTTGACCAGGTCCCGAGCCGTGGAACGCGCCTGATCATTCAAGCCGGCCGGATCAAGAAATTGCGAATCCGTCATTTCAAGCCGCCGGCTTTTTTCGTTCATGGCGGCAACAAAATCAACTCCTTGCTCTTTGGCATATGCGGCAAGGGCGTAGGCTGCGTCATTGGACGATGCGGCAAGCATGAGCTTGATGAGGTCGCCGACCGTTATGTGTTCACCGGCATACAAGTCTTGCCTGGCATCGTCGACTTTGACCGATTCCTTGCCGACGGTGACAACATCGGAAGCGTGGAAAATATCAGCCGCAACGAGCGCCGTAAGCACCTTGGTAAGCGATGCGATCGGGACGTGACTTTGAGAATTTTTCTCGAAGAGGAGTCGTGACGACTCAACGTCGTACACCAGAGCTGCCTTGGCGCTCACCGTCGGGACAGGCACGCTGGCATCAAGGATGGGAATATAGCTTGTTTCCGCGATGGGGAGAACATACGCCTGGGCGATATTCGATGCCGCGTCGGTTTGCGCCCACGTCATTTGGCTCGGGACGGCCGAAGATTTGAACACAAAGATAAGGCTGACAACGATCAAACCGACCAAACACGTTGTCAGGACAGCAAGTTTTGCTTTCATGGCGGTTCTTATCTCTCAATGCTCAAACGCAGTTCCTTGAACTGTTTTGGTTCAAGCGCGGACGGACTGTCCATCATCAGATCGCGCGCATCGCCCGTCTTGGGGAAAGCGATGACTTCACGGATGTTGGGCTCGTTATTGAGAATCATCATAAATCGATCTAGGCCAGGAGCAATGCCGCCATGTGGCGGGGCGCCTAGCTCTAAAGCCTTGATCATATGACCAAAGTTCTCATTGATCCGCTCGTTGGTGAATCCCATAATCTCAAAAACCTTTCGGAGCGCGGCGGGTTGGTGGTTGCGAATGCTACCGCCTCCCAATTCGTAACCGTTCAGTGCCAAATCGTACTGAGTAGTAAGAATGTCTCCGATATTTTTCTTTTCCATCAGGAATTCCATATGTTCAGGCTTGGGAGCAGAGAATGGGTTGTGCGTGAAGGTCCAAGTCTCATCGTCATTTTTCTCAAAGAATGGGAAATCAATAACCCAGCAAAATGCCAGGAGATTTGGATCATTCTTGTCTTCTCGAAGATCGGGCTTATCGCTCTGATATTTCTCCATGGTTTCCTGGTAGGAAAACCTAGGAAATGGAATCTGTTGAATGTGCTTCTCTGGGTAGAGTTTTTGGACTGTATCGATAAACATCGCCTCGACGAGTTGCATAACGTCCTCTTGAGAAACGAAGCTCATTTCCATATCGAGTTGCGTGAACTCCGGCTGACGGTCACCACGCGTGTCCTCGTCTCGGAAACACCGGGCGAATTGAAAATATTTCTCTACTCCGGCAACCATCAGAAGTTGCTTGTATTGCTGAGGCGACTGGGGCAATGCGAAAAACTTGCCCGGATACAGGCGAGAAGGCACGACATAATCACGGGCACCTTCTGGTGTCGACTTGGTGAGAATCGGAGTTTCCACTTCCAAAAAGCCGCGCTCGGAAAGCCAGTTACGTAAAAAGAGGACGACACGATGACGGTCGTAGATGTTCTTAGTCAAACGATCTCGGCGAAGATCCAAATAGCGGTACTGCATGCGGTGATCCTCTCCGATCTCATGGCCATCGGTGTCCAGAGGAAATGGCGGCGTCGCGGCCTCGTTGAGCACTTCGAGCTCCGTCGGTTCGAACTCCACATTGCCCGTCGGGATATCGGGGTTGCGCATCTTTTCGGGACGCTCTTTGACGAGACCCTTCATGCGAACAACCCATTCAGAGCGGAGGCGTGTTGCCGTGTCATAATCGGGGGTTTTTGGCGTAAACACGACTTGGATGACCCCCGTCCGGTCGCGCAGATCAATAAACACGAGCTTGCCGTGATCGCGCCGGTTGGCCACCCAACCGAAGAGCTCCGTTTCCTGTCCGGCAAGGTCTTTGGTGGTGTTGATCGAGATTTCCTTCGCCATAATAATGTTTCAGCGTAGCACAGTTTTCAGCCCGGCACAAAGGATATCCCTTGGTGTTTGCCTTTGGACTGAAAACAAAAAAGGCATGCACGGATTGCTCCGCTCATGCCCTGGAAATAGTCACTTCTTGTCGCCGAAAATCCGGAATGCATCTTCGAGATATGCCCGCATCGCGGGGAGATACAGCGCGTCTTGCGGCGGCGCTGTTCGCAACCGACCTTCCGCGTCGATACTCAACTTTGGAAACTCCTCGACGAGCGGGTCGAGGAGGTCCAGCGTTTCCGGTCCGAGACCACCCGCGATTCCGAGACCGAGCGTCGGATAGTCGCGAACAGCACGGAGATATTCCGTGCCCTTCGCGGAATCAAGGGGTTCGCCCTTTCCACCACTCGAATCGATGAGGATCGCATCAATCAGCGGCAGGTACGCGCCAACAAGCTCCGTGAATCGTCCCATTGATTCCACTTGCGCCATCGCTCTGCCGCCGATTTGAAGCAGGAGAAACTTGTCGAGATATACTTCCCGATAATCCTCGAGTTGTGAAATCGGCGGCCACGCGATGTTGAGCTGGAAGCCATCGAGGTGGGGCCCCGCGAGTTCCGTGATCTGCGTGAGCTGCGTGAAAAGCGTCTCTGGACGATTGGTGCTGTAGTGGATGAGATTCAACGCCCATGGGTCATCGACGAAAATATCTGCGATCGTTTCCTTCTTCGGATAGCGGCCGGGCCACTTGTTCTGTTGCCCAGCGAGCGTTTTGGAGCTCATGAGAACTCCGACCATGAGGCGGCGCGTGATCCCTGCGGGACCATCGCGAGGGCTTCGTCGACTTCGGCACGAAACATAAAGCCCGTAACGCCGACGTACGGACCAACTTTCTTGCGCATCCTGACCCCCTTCTTCCGTTGGAAATGTGCAATTCTTGGACTTCACACTAGTGGAAGCGCCAAGAAAAATCAAGCAAAAACTTTATTTGTGCCCCGGCCAGGATTCGAACCTGGGACCTTCTCCTTAAAAGGGAGCAGCTCTACCAACTGAGCTACCGGGGCATTACAGAACTCACCAAGGGATACGCCGTTCCTTGCTTCGCGCATCTCACCGGCTCTCAAGACGCGTGACTGTATGGTACTAAAATACCAACACGGAAGCAATCCTATGTCTACGCTACCCCCGCTAGAAATGAAAACAGCCGACATGACGCCGGCTGGAAGAAAACAGATTGATCAAGATACGACGCGTTGAGCTACCTGCGCTCGGTCGAAACGGCGAACATCCACGACGTCGTCACGGAAACTATCCACGAATTCCGTCACGTCATCGGCGTAGTTAAGGTCCCGGTTCTGGCGTTCGATCTGGTCGACCGCCGCCAGCAAATCCTCTTTCGTCAACCCATCGGGCTTGGGTTTGCGCTTGGCAAGATCCCGGCGCACGGCGATCGATGTGGCCTGATCGACAACGTTGGCGATCATCCCCCCATTGATGACATGTCCGAGCGTAAAATCAATCGGCTCCTTCGCCGTTCGGACTCGGATTCGATAGAGCACCCGGCGCCGAGAAAACATCTCTTGAGTGCAGAGCGCGGCAAGCTGTGCCGGATTGTATCCATTGTTCAGCGGCACGCCTTTCAAGTTGAGGCGGAAAATTTCGGTCGCAGCATCGGCATCCGGACGGCTGATCTTGATCTTCCGATCAACACGACCGTCGCCGGTAACCGCCGGATCCAAAACATCCGCCCGATTCGTTGCCAGAATGACCAGCGCACCTGATTCTTCCAGGCCGTCCATCTCCGCAAGAAACATCGGAACGATCGTATTCTCAACGTCCGAACTGACTCCCGTTCCCCGCTTGCGGAGAATCGCATCGGCCTCATCAATAAAAATGATGGCCGGATAGCCGTACTTTTCCTTGTGCTTGCGGGCCCGTTCGAATACCCGCTGGATTTGAAGTTCGGCCACGCTCACGAATTTGCTCAAAATCGCGGGACCCTTGATATAGGTGAACGCAGACGAAGCGGCCCCTGCCTGGCCGTTCTGGCGTGCCAGCGCCGTTGCAGCCGCCTTGGCCAGCATCGTCTTGCCACACCGAGGCGGACCATAGAAAAGGATGCCCTTCACCGGCCGCTTGTGGTAATAAGCGAAGATTTCCGGATACTTGCCCGGAAGCTCAACCGCTTCGATCAGTTCGCGCTTTGCCTCCTCTAATCCGCCGATATCATCCCACGAAACCTTCGTCTCGGCACTAAAGATGAATTGCTCGTCCATCTTTCCGAGATTTTTGACAATCACCATGCCGGTTGCGTCAAGAATAATCCGGTCGCCTTTTTCGAGCTTCTTTCTGAACGCCCCGTTGAACACGACGCGAGTGGCGGAATTGCAATCCACCTCCGAAAATGTCCCGTCGATGATCTGACGCACATGCGCCACGTCCCCGGGAGACTGAACCGGACTCTTGCGAATAATCTGCATGGTATCGCGAGAAACCAATACCGGATCGCCGGGGCTGACGGCCAGCTCCGCCGGAGCGAATATCTCAAAAAGCCGACCGTCTACGGACAACGTAACCGTCGTCGTCACGGGATCCGCGAATTCAAGATCACACGCTCCGTTATCAATCGTCGGCAGTCCAAATCGATACGCTCCCGAGTGGCCGTTATCGAACTCGACCTCTACCCATCCGGGCTTGCAGATTCCTTGCACGATGCCAACGCCTTTGTTTTGTCGCGCAAACTCACTCGCGCGCCGGATACGAACCCGGGTGCCCGATTCTTCGATCTTCCTGACAGACGACGTATCGTTTTCGTTGACACACACGACGGATGCGTGCGCAAACGGCGGACTCATAAGCCTGTTGAGCATTTTCTCTTGCTCAAGGAGGGCGCTTCGCGCCTCTTCCAAAGCCCTGCGAAGTTCTGCAACCTGACTGCTTTCGCCCACGAGGCCTCCTTGTTTTCAATGATCCTCCGCGTCGAGGATCCTCGGCGCCGAATGGGACATAGATTAGTATAGTTATTGAACTTAGTCAACTGTTTCCTAAAAACTGAAGCACTAAAAAACCGCCACAGTTCGGCGGGAATTGAACATACAAAAAGAGGAGGGGAGGGCTATTCGTCGCTGTGAAGCGGGATAGGCTCCTCCCCAAGCGGTTTTCGGCCGCTTATGTGTTCCGGGTTCCCCGTCTGGGACGCTAGACCGCCAGCGGCCCCCAGACTGGGTTCTCGGACTCGTATCGATTTGCCACCTCCGGGACGTGTCCCGGGGAGGGTTGGTGGTTGTCCTGCATAAACTCCTCCTTACTGGAGTGCCCATCATTTACGATGAGCCTGACAATGGTAATATAACATCATAATCTTGTCAACCATTGGCGAAGTTGGATTTTATGAAAATTTAATCTTTTGGCGAGCCCCCGTCTTTGTCCGGCGGTGCTTCGGAATGAAGCGTTTCTTTTAGGAGAGACTTGAGTCCGATGGTGTCAATGGATTTTGACCTGGAAGACTCCCTGGTATCTTTTGCGGAGTCGATCTTTTTGCCCCTGAAGTCGACTGGAGCGGTTTTCAAAACATCGCCCAGGTAAGATCTTTCCCGCGGAACCTGCCGAACCGGCATGGGACGCCGCGCCGGACCACCAGAAACAGGCTGGCGAGACAACGGCCGCATCGGCG
>CAYQNM010000012.1:8337-19898 GCA_964419015.1 uncultured Candidatus Saccharibacteria bacterium
GCGTCGATGACCGAGTCGCGCTGGCTGACTCCGCTGGGTTTGATCGTGTCCATCGTCATCGCAGAAAATGCCCGTGAAGCGACGCCATCAATCATAAGTTTAAGATAAATCTGCCGCTTGCCGAGATTGACGATGTCCTCTACCGTGAATTCCGGGGCAAATTCCTTTTCCAAAAGTTCGGCATCTTCGGCTCCTACTCGAAACGCCACGATCGTACCGACGTTGCCGAATACGGCATCTCGAACCTGCTCTTCCATCTGGGCAACGTACTGGTGAGCGATGACCAACGACAAATTAAATTTGCGAGCCTCGGAGAGAATGTTAGCAAACGATGCTGTGGCAAAATTCTGGAACTCGTCCACCACAAGGACGAAATCGCGCCGCTCGGATTTTTGGATATCCACGCGAGACATGGCGCCGAGCTGGATTTTAGTGATCAGGAGCGCGCCCAACAGTCGGGACGCATCCTCGCCGATGCGGCCTTTGGAAATATTGACGAGGAGGATCTTGCCCTCGTCCATCGCTTGGCGCATGTTGAAACTCGACTGGGGCTGTCCAACGATGTTGCGGATCAGGGCATTGGAAACGAATTGGCCGATCTTGTTCTGAATCGCGGCAGTCGCTTCGGAGGCGAATTTGTCGGTGTACTTGGCAAATTCCTGCGTCCAGAAGGCCCTAACTTCGGAATCTTTGACCTGTTCTACGATCGATTTGCGGTAGTCTTTTTCCGCCAGCATCCGGTTGATCCCCAAAAGCGTCGAACCCGGAACCTCCAGAAGGGCCAAAATCGTATAGTTGAGAATGTACTCCATGCGCGCCGACCACGCGTCGATCCAGATTTTTTTGAACACGGCCATCATGCCGTCCGCAACCAGGTGACGGCTGTCATAATCCACCTGTTCCATGACATTGAACGCGATCGGGTGCTCAAGATCGGCCGGATTGATATAAATCACATCGTTGATCCGTTCGGGCGGAATATAGTCCAACAAGTCCTCAACAGGATCTCCATGGGGATCGATGAATGCCAGCCCGCGCCCATCTTGAATATCCTGAATGGCGATGTTTTTGAGCAGTTCCGATTTGCCCATACCCGTCTTGCCGATGATATACATGTGCCGGCGGCGATCGTCCATTTTAATGCCAAAATTCACGCTTTGATTGCGGAAATTCGTCTGGCCAAAGAGCACGACCGGATTGTCAGAGGTTGGCGTCATGAGGTATGTATTTATTGCGTCGGCAATCCAGCCGGAGGCTGGCCTTTTTTGGCCTCCACGCGCGGAAACGCCGGAGCTTTGATCTGCAGACCGGGCAGATGAAACAGTGTCGCAAGTTCTTCGGTGTTCAAGATCACCGGCTTATGCACCAGACTGCGGATCTTGTAGGCCTTGAATAGAGCGACTTTTCGTTCGTATTCATCTTGCGCCGCGCCGAAGCCCCGATCGGAAGGAAACAGCCACGGCAGGATTCCTTTGGAAAAAGTGCTGACCTCGCTGTTGGGCTTGAACGTATTGAGTTGATTCGAATAGAGTTGCTTGAACATGCCCGTGACGGACGAAACGCGGGCTCGATTGAAAACGTCTTTTCGAGCAACGTACACAAAACGGTACCCGCCTTTGTAGGCCAGCTTCATGATTTTGTCTTCGATTTTCTCAAGAACGAATTTTTGACCCGGCGTGAGTTTCTGAAGCGAAAATTCGGCTTTGTCTTTTTTCTCCTCCGCGGCCGTACCGCCGGGGAGCAAGCTGTCAATCAGATCGACGGCTTTTCGGAGCGCGTCTTTTTCAGGACCCTTTGGCTCCTTGCCGACGATCTTGTCGACGACGCCTTGGGCTTCCTTGACCCAATCGGAACCGACCGGATGGACAACGAGCTGGAGCCACAGGTGCTCGCCCGGCAAAAGAGTACTGGTGATCTCGGCCAAGGGTGCCAAGGGATCGCTTCGCCTGAATTCGTCCTTGCCCCCTTCTTCCTCAAAATCAGGATAGGTCCGAATTGGATAGGCATCCTCTTTGGTGAACATCAGCTCCGCGCCAAAGAGATCGAATTCGTCGTTCGGCAGGGTGGCCGGCAGAGCGTCCACATAGTCCTGGGCAACAGCAATCTCGGCATCGGGGTACTGGGCAAAGAGGTGTGATTCGACCAGATTGCGCAAACCTTCCGGACAACGGATGAAGAATCTCATTCCCCCCGCAAAACCGACAATCTCAAATGAAAACCAATCGGGAACTTTGCCCTCGAAAAATTTCTTTTTCCAGTTGATTGGACCGGGATCGACGGCATGCAAACCGGCAAAAAAGTTTTCGGCGATTTTTGGGCTTTTCACCACGTCGGGCGGAGGCGTGATTTCCAGAAGAGTCCATTTTAGGCCGTTGAGGTAGCGAATCCGAGTATAATGCTTGTACGCCTCGATGCATATAAAAATCAAGATAAAAGGAGCAACCACCCACCATGTAGCGGCCAAAAATGACCAGGCGCGTCCCACAACGTCGCCGATAAAAGAGAATGTCTCCATGCGACAAAACCAATAACCGCTTGAGTATAGCATTTTCACAACAAAAAGAGTAGGCCAGTGGCCTACTCTTTTTGTTGTGAAGTGACGTCTTGTTTAGGCCTCGCGTAAATCGTACGTGCCGTCGGGATTCCGCACAAACCGGCTCGAATCCTGCAGGTTGAGCACGATGGTGTTTTCCTTGACCATTCTGGCGTTCATTACCTTGGCAACCAGGTCGGCCTTCGTCAGTGATGCAGGAGACTCCCGAAGAATATCGATGAGGACATCCTTGACGGTGCCGGCTTTGTATCCCCACTCGGAAAGCGCGTACAATCCCCGGCCAACCAGCACGAAACGGTCATCTTTGATCAGTTCGTTGTGAACAGTCTGGACATTGACCTTTTTGCTGTCGAATCCGGCTTTATTGATAAGTCCGGCGATGGCGCGAAAGTGGCGCGGCTCTTTTTCTCGTTTCATGATCAAGTAGGCCTTGTCACGAACGCCTTTGGGACGGACTTCCGGCCAATGGACTAAGCCAACCTGCCCAAAAATATTGGTTTCCAGATCCCTGGAGATCGTTCGAAAAACCGCCAGGTGAGAGTCGGCAAGCGGAACGTTGTTGACGCTATTGATACCATTGCGAGAAGCAAAATCATGAAGCTCGCTTTCAGGAACCACCTGCTTGTGTTTTTCAAACGCGGCGGTGAGCGTTTTGACCGTCGTTTTTGCCGCTTCCAAGTGCTGATCGCTCACAGCCCAAAAAGAATTGAAATGATCATTCTCGTCGAATCTGACGACATCCGTTCCCAAAGACAGAAGAAAGACCAGCGAAGCATTCGCCGCCGTATACTGCGCCGTACCGCTGAAGCGTTCAAAGAGATCTCCTTCGCGCATGACGCCGCCTTCCTTGTGGAGGATGGCACGAATCTGGGAAACATACTTGTGCACATCTCGGGACTCTTCGCTCTGTCGAGTCAAATGGGCCAGCGTGAATTCCTCAATCTGGCGCACACGCTCACGCGTAATACCGTAGCTTTTGCCGATCGACTCAAGCGTTTCCCGCTTGCCGTTCTGCAAGCCAAAACGGCGGGTGATAACATCCCGATTGCGAGCCGGCAGACCTTTCATGACCACACCGACCGTTTTTTGCAAACTCTGCAATTCTTTTTTGCCCATACGATTAATTCCCCCTCCGTTTATAAAATAAGCGAGTCGTTCCTTTTGAAACCGTAGATTACAGTATCATTATTAACAAAATAAGTCAAATACCTCGGACTATCGTTTCCTTGACCACCATACCAGTAACGGGGATGCCACTGAAATGGATGAAAACGCGCCCAAGACGATGCCGACAATCAACGCTAGCGCAAAGTACCGGACGCTCTGGCCACCGAAAAAGTAAATGGCCACGAGCGACAGAAGCGTCGTAATGTTGGTATTGACCGAGCGAACCAGAGTCTGAACGATACTCCGATGCACGGTCTGGGCAAACGGCTCCCGTCCTCCGCTTCGTATCATATTCTCCCGCACACGGTCAAATACCACCACGGTGTCGGAAATCGAATAGCCCAGAATCGTCAAGACCGCCGCAACGAACACGGCGCTGATCTCGATTCCATGGACATGGCCAAGCCAAGCAAAAAGCCCAATCGGGATAATGACATCGTGACACAATGCCAGAATCGCCGCCGCTCCCATGACCCACCAGGAAAGCGTGCCGGCCATTTTGCGAAATACCAGTGCAATGTACACACTGATGGCTATCAACACCACAACAATCGCGGTGACGCTCTTGTGTTTGAGCTCGTTGCCGATCACCGGCCCGACCGAATCGAATTTCTTTTCCCTCATGTCGGCATGCGGGAATGCCTGCGAAAGCGAAACAACAAGCTGGCGATGTTCCGTTTCGTCCAATGCGGCCGCTTTGATGATCAGCCCATTGTCGCCCACAGAGGTTGCAACAGCATCGTGGACGGCAGGGATGGGAACGTTCGCCAGCGCCTGGGTGACGTCCCCGATCGCCGGCCGACCCCGGGTAAATTCGACTTCCAGAACGCTTCCGCCCTTAAAGTCGACACCCAGATTGAGGCCGTATGTAATTGTTGAAACCGCGGCCGCAATAACCAACACGACGGAAACGGCGAAAAGGATTTTGTAGAGAGTTTTCATGGAGAGATCAATCGAATAGCCACTTTCTCGCTTCAAGCCGCGGGCCAACGAAAAGATTCAAAAATGTTCGCGTTACCACGGTTGCCGTCAGCAAGCTGGTGACGACGCCGATGCCGAGCGTCAAGGCGAATCCTTTGACGATAGAAGTGGTAAGCGCGTACAAACCGAATGCGCCGATCAGCGTCGTGGCATGGCTGTCGCGAATCGAAAGCCATGCCCGGCGAAAGCCCTCGGTGACCGATTGCTGAAGCGTTTTGCCAGCGCGAAGCTCTTCTTTCATGCGAGCAAAAATAAGAATGTTCGCATCCACCGCCATGCCAAGCGACAGAACAAACCCAGCGATGCCGGCCAGCGTCAGGGTTACCGGAATGAGCTTGTAGAAAGCCAGCACGATAAGCGTGTACACCATCAACGCCAGCACTGATACTGCTCCGGGCAGGCGGTAGACTACGATCATAAAGAGCGCCACAAAAAGAAACCCGAACATTCCCGCCCGCAAGCTCCGGGTCAGGGATTCGGCGCCCAGAGAGGCTCCCACCGTTTGCTGGGAAATGACCTTGATCGGCACCGGA
Source organism: uncultured Candidatus Saccharibacteria bacterium (assembly GCA_964419015.1). Classification (GTDB taxonomy): domain Bacteria; phylum Patescibacteriota; class Minisyncoccia; order 2-02-FULL-40-12; family GWA2-44-9; genus CAYQNM01. Next base: position 13,573 of record CAYQNM010000012.1, read on the forward strand.
AGAGCGCCGGAGTTGAGCCGCCCCGCAAGCGTTTTTGCCTGATCCGGAGTGAAATGGCCGGTAATGACGGCTTTGCCGCTGGTGATTTCGGATTGAACGACCGGCGTAGAAATCGGGTAGCCGTCCAGATAGATCGCCAGCATCTTGTTCAGGTCACGCTTGGTGATTTCGGCAAAAAGGCGGCTCCCCTCGTCGGTCAGTTCGAGCGAAACCTGGGGCTGGTAGGTTTGCGGATCGAACACGACCTGTGCGCGCTTGATGTGGCGGCCGTTCAGCCCTGTCGCCTGGAACGGGTCCTCGTCGAGCCGCTTGCCCGCCTGTTGGGCTTCGAGAATCGCGCGAGTATCTGGCCGTTCTTCCTTGAATTCCAAAAAGGGCGTCTCGCCGATAAGCTGAATGGCTTGATTCACATCCTGAATACCGGCCAATTCGACAATGAGGCGGTCATTGCCGCTGATTTGAACAAGCGGTTCGGCGACGCCGAAAATATTGACCCGCCGCTCGATGACGTCGCGAATTCCCTGCATAGCGTCTCCGACCGATTCGCCGTTGAGCTGGGATACATCCGCCTGATACACCAGATGCGTGCCCCCCAAGAGATCAAGCCCAAGCCGAAACTGGCTTGCCGGAACCTGAGGCAGGTGAAGCTTGCTGACAGCGTCGAAAGCGCGAATACCGCGATTAACGATCTGCGGGGCGACAAAAACAAATAAGAGAAGCGAAACAACGACGATGCCGATAAGCGTAGAGGTGTTCTTGGACATACGGAATCTGCGGCAAGCCCCAGGGGGCGCCAATGCACGCTATTGGAAGCAATCATTACAGACGGTCCCAAAGGTGTCAAGAGAATTCCTGACCATCGAGACTTTCTTTGCGCTTTGACGGCTTAAGCTGGGATAGCATGTCACGGACCAGCAACGTTGCCCGCACGTCGTCTTCGTTGTAACGAAGAATTTTCCGAAGGATCGCATCCGCCTCGGTTGCACGCGACGGGTCGTCTTTTTTTTCAAGCCACTCGTTATACCAGACAACAGATTCCGCCCCGCCGGCGTGAGGATCATCCCATTGATAGCCGAAATATTTGGCAACATCCTTGAGCGTGTAAAAGTAAATGGGAAGGACGACTGAATCAACGACTTTCAAATGCAAATCGACCGCGTGCTCGGCGAACGTATGCGCGAGTTCCGTGGGAGCGCCGTAGCGGAGCGCGAGGCGGTCGAACACTTGCCGTTCGTAATACGCGTAGTGATAAATGACAAAATCGTCCAAGGTCGCGAGGAAATCCAAAAACGCCTGCCACATCTGTCCTTCCTGCCCCTTGTCCCGCGCCAGAAAAGGGCGGTACTCCGTCGTGTCAGTCGCGGTGTTACGTATCAGTACGCCCAAAAGGTAATCAATATCTCGGGTCGGATCGCTCTCGATGTCGAAATAGATTTCTGTTTTCACCTCCGGAAAATCCGAGTGGCGAGTGATAAGCGGCTCGCCGGACATGAGCACCTTGGCCTGGTTGTTCAGTCGCACCAGTTTGTCGAACGGCCATTCCTCCAGGTTCGAATGAAGGTCATCAAGATTCGCTTCGGCAAGATCTTTGACCGTCCGGATGCCTAATCCGTAGAGGCGCTTTTGGTCTGATTGGGTGAGCTTGTAAATAAGCGAAACGTCGCTGCACCCCTCTGTCTCCGAAAGACACAGGGAATACCACGGCGTCCGACGGCAGGAAGATTTCAGGAAGGGAGCCGGTTTTTCGCCATCCAGGATCTTTTGGATGTTTTCGCGAGTGACATGAAACTGCTCCAGGAAATCCCCGACCGGGAACGATCGCTCATTACCCTGCGCGTCAATCACGTACGCTTCCGGCGGCCGCACTCCCTGCAAGCGTTCCAGGATTAGGGAATAAAATACCAGCGGGAACTTGAACTCATCTTTCAGGTCGAGAGAATTTTGAGCATCGTAGACGACATACTCCCAGTTGCCGAATTTCGACGTACCCGGCCGGGCTTCCAGGAGGTCAGGAATGCCGACCCAATCTCCATCCATCAGCACACCATGGTAGATGTTTTTGCCCTGCTTCATCAGTTCGAGCGTAGCGAGGAATCCTTCTTCCAAATCGCGGAGCAGTTCGGGCCTGATTTCTTCGAACTTTTTGTGTGTACGCAGTGTTCGGCCGGCATCGGCCATTTTGCCGCGATAGATGATGTCTAACAACGGAGGATTCTCCGCTTTTTTCGCGGGATCGCCGTAGATGTCGTACCAAATCCAGTGCGGGCACTGGAAAAATTTATAGAAATGCTCCCCGGTCAGATGCGCCATGATGAACGTATCCTACCACGCTTTTTTCATCCTACAAATCGAATTCGTGGATGGATGCGTTTGGGATCACTGAAAAATCAGAATACTCCGCACCCTTAAACAGGATATGAATGATCCGAAGGACGGCCACGTGCGTAAAAGCGGCGACGCTCGCGCCCGGATAATCGCGCTTTACCCGCTCGACAAAGCGGAGAATACGATCCCGTACATCCGTGCCGGATTCGCCGCCCCAATGACGATAGTTGTATCCCCATTTCGCGTCGCGAAATTCCGGATGTTCTTTTTTTACCCGATCCGTCACATCCAAACTGTTTCCGGAGAACGAGCCAAAGGACTTTTCCTGGAGATCCGGGTCTTGGATAATGGGCAGTCCGAGTTTTTTGGAGAGGGGTTCGGCTGTTTGCAACGTACGCCGCAATGGCGAAGAAAAAAGAACATCAATATGATCGCTGAAATCACGGGCCAAATCCTGGGCAGCCTGCATACCTTCGGGGGTCAAGGGAGTTTCCGGAACCGCGAGCGTGTTCGTGCGGTTTCCCTCGCTTTCGGCGTGGCGGATAAAGATGAATTTCATGGCTATTCCTCTACGACAATATAATCCTTGTCAGCGGCGGTGTCGTGCATGAGCGGCGCGAGGTGCTGGGCGGCGCTTTCGACGTAGAGGCAGTGCGCGCAAGGCCGGCCCTTGGCGCCACCGGTGGGCGGCTTGGTCTGGCGCGCGACGCGTACGGCTTTTTCGAACGCTTCGGCGACCCAGGACGGATCGGCGTCCACGCGGCGCAGTGTTTCCGTAAACGGCAAGACATTGCTGAATCCCCCGCCGGTCTTATCCACTTGATAGAACACAAAATACGCATGGGGGCGGATGGCATGACTCATCCGCTGGAGGATGTGCGTATACACGTCCATCTGCTTGCGGTAGTCGTCGTAAATCGTAATCTCGCGCGAACCAGTGGATTTATAGTCCACGACAGCCAGCGATCCGTCGGCAAATTCCAGCACATCATCCACGGCCCCGTACAGCATGGCGTTCAAGTCTTCGTCGAAATACGAGATACCCTTGAAGTTGTTGCGCCACGTTTCCAGCTCCTCGCCAGGGTAGAGTTTGGCATCCAGGCCTTCGTTTGCAAACACCGGCGGTAGGTCGCCCGCGGCGCGATGTTTGTCGAATTCCTGCTTCACGAGAAAATCCACTGCCGAGGACAGCGTGTAGGGGTAGCTCGGCGGACGTTTGATGCGATGATGCACGTCGAGCCAAAAGCACCGCGGACATTCTAGGAAAAGCTTGAGCCCGCTCCGCGAAATTTTGAGCGACGTACGCATCTTGCCATCATACGCATATCCGGCAAAAAGGAAAAGCCGCGTTTCAGAGAACGCGGCTACGCAACGAGTTTTTGCTCCCTGCGTTTTCGTTCGCGATATTTGAACAACTGCCGCCAGCGCAACCGATTGAGCCGGCACAGAAGTTTCGGAATGACTACCTTGAGATTCCGGGGGGCTTCGCGGCCCTCTTCCTCGTGCACATCATACGCGTTGACCCGGAAGTTATACCCGCCCATGCTTCCGCGGATACTCCCGTCGCGCAAAGACTGCCAGTAACTGTCGCCTTTCCTGCGACGGGAAATGCTGATAACGATCTCGACTTCGCCCTTGCCAATACCGCCGATGTCCATTTCGCTCAAGCAAGGATCGGGCTTTTCTCCGTGCCGCCATTCGGTATGACTGTGAAAATCGCCGATCGAAGACGGATACACATGCGTCGTTCGATTCAAGAATTCTACCGTCCGCTTCAGCGCTTTGCCGTTTCGAATAATCTTCTTGAACGTCCTCTTGGCATGCTGATTGGGGATCGCCAGGGAAAGAAGATAATAATTGCGGCGCGGCGTTGGCGCGAGTCCGAACAGAAACCCGACGCATTCGTACCGGAACGTTTCCGCCGCGGAAAACAACATCGTCAAAAATGCCTCCGGCTTGATGCGCACAGAAGGCGGGCTCGGCACCGGCCACCTCCTTGGTAATAATGCTCACCAAAGAGTATCCGAGAATTTACGATTCGTCCAGGATGATCTCCGGAATCCGATCCCGGACGAGTTTGTTGTATTTCATAGCATTAAAATACTTTTCTTGATTATTCTCGCGGAATACTTTTCGGTCGAAGGGGTATCGAAAAAGACATCCCCTTTGAATTTTTTGCCCGCAAGCAACAGTGGCAACCAATGCTCGTCATCCGACCACATCTGATGGTAAGGGATGTTATCGATCGCGAACCACTGCGGTTTCATTTCTTCCGTTTCTATCGGCGTACCCTGGACTTCGGTCGCACGAAAAACGTGAACTTCAAGAATCTTGGGATCATTTTCAAAACTAAAATCCAGGACCCCCATCGGCATAAGGTCGGATGCTCTCAATCCCGCCTCCTCATAGAGCTCTCGTTGGGCCGCTTCTTCAATATTTTCTCCTTCTTGAGTTTTCCCTCCGAATCCATTCCAACGTCCGGCCCCAAAACCGCGCTTTTTCATCCCCAAAAGAACCTGGTCATCTTTCTGAATGATGCAAAGGGTCATGACTTTTTTCATAATTCCAATTTCCGCTTCTCAAAACCAAAGCACCTCTCGTCGATCAATTCTATCATGTGACCGATTATTTTACAGCTCTTTATCCATCCAGACGTAGGTGTGACCCTTGGCGAATCCGTGCTTCTCCATGAAACTCCGCACCGCCCCATCGTCTTCATTATTGGCCCAGCCGTAACAATGCGTAACTCCGCGACTTTTGAGATGCTTGATGCACTCGGTATAGAGGCGGGTCGCAATTCCTTGCCCTCGATATTCCTTTTCAACCGCCACATATACGAGGCATGCCCACTTCTTTTTTCGTGTTCCTTTTTTCTCAACATCGTTGGCATTTGCGTAAATGAAGCCAACGGGCGTTTCTTCTCGGATCGCGCAGAGAAATACACCGTCCGGATTCTGTATCGCTTCCCCGAACTCACCGCGATCCATGAACTCATGCGTGGCGCTGACCCGCAATTCGGGAAAACTTCTTGCAAAAGCATATAAGGCATCCTCGTCACTCGTTTTGGCTTTTCTCACGACAACGCCTTTCATGTAGTTTTTACTCTCGAGCCCACGGAGAGCAGAGATTCCCGACGTATACTTTGGGGCCGCCGTATTGATCCGCAGTAATATCCACCACCTGGCCGTCCAGCATAAGAAACGTATGATCGTGTTCGCCGTACTTGCCCCGTACAATATCCCCTCCGAGCACTTGCCGCAAATAGACTGAAGCCAAACCACAATTCAGCCGAGGAAACATTTTTTCTGCTTCCGCCACAAAAAGGTCTCCGTCCACAGTAGGATTATATCGAATATACAGCTGAGCAAGAATCTGCTTGGGAACTTTTTTCTTCTCAAACTCCAACCGAACTCTCTCGAGTATACTGATGAGATTGGGACTATTTTTGTCGGAATACGGCATTTCACATTCAGCCTCCCGGCCTCAGTACGCCGTCACGCTCCGTGACGGCGCTTAAACTTCTCTACGATAAAATCCCTGACATGTCCCTGGTCTATGTGCTTCTTCTGAATGGCCAAGGGAAGTAAGTAGAAATTGTCGATCTTTCCCCTGCAAAGAGACGTCGCGCATTTGCAGGTAAAAGACCAGTCATGGGTCCCCCAAAACTTTTCATCTTGCCATTCAGTGAGCGAATAATCATACGCGATTTCCTGTCCCACCTGTATGTCTTTCAGAGCAGTCAGCTCATTGAATCCCATGATCGCCGCATTGGGATCACACGAGTGATTAGCGCGCATATACGGGTCTTGCATATCGATGTACCTTTCCGGGCCAACTTGTAACGGATCTGATAATCTTTCTTCTCCTTTTTCGTACCTTCTCTTGAGTTCCTGCATAGTGATCTCTTAGCCCTCCATACGACAAATGCGCCCGCCTTTTCTTATGGGAACAAGGGCAAAAATACCTTGTATATCGATATCCGATTTTCTTACTTCAAACTT
>CAYQNM010000013.1:0-3332 GCA_964419015.1 uncultured Candidatus Saccharibacteria bacterium
TGCTTTTCAGTATCTATCACATGCCGACTTCCGGCATAACGTCGGAAGAAGATATAGTCTACCCTTGCAGTGATGCAAGAACATGTGACGAGAGGACCGGAGTGAAGAAACCGCTGGTGTATCAGCTGTCCTGCCAAGGGCACCGCTGAGTAGCTATGTTTCGTTCCGATAAGTGCTGAAAGCATATAAGCACGAAACGGGCCCCAAGATGAGGTATTATGGATTCCTCGGAGACGACGAGGTTGATAGGGCTCAGGTGTACGCGCCGCGAGGCGTTCAGCCGAGAGCTACTAATAAAATCCGAATCATAATTTGAGAAGCTATCGTTCGAGGGTTTCCCGATCACGGAATTCCTTGCAAAATTAAGTTTCGTTATCACTACGTTCGAATTTCACAATGCCAAACGCGGACAACAGAGTCGTTGTCAGTGTAAGGTAGCTATACTAGCGTTGCTCCACCTGATCCCATTCCGAACTCAGAAGTGAAAGACGCTAAGGCCCATGATAGTCGGACTCATCCGGCGAAAGTAGGTAGCTGCCCTACAGTGACCGCGACTCAACCGTCCGCTCTTTTTCTTTTCCACCGGTTCGTTATAATATGAAAGTGGATCGGTTGACCAAACAACTCATCATCGGCCTCGTGTTTCTGCTGGTCATCGGCTTTGCCGGGTTCCGCGTTTATCGCGCTTTTTTTCCGGCGCCCACCTGCGTGGACGCGATTCAAAACCACGGCGAGGAAGGCATTGATTGCGGTCCGGTTTGCGGCACTCTATGCGCCCCCGCGATCCAGCCACTCGAACTCCGTCTCGCCCAGGCGTTTCCCGCTCGCGCCGGAGAGTACGACCTTTTATTTGAAGTCTACAATCCGAACGATCGTTCCGGTTCTTCCGACGTGCCGTATGTCGCCGTGGTGAGCGACAGCCAGGGGCAGGAGCTTGCCCGGCGCAGGGGAACGTTGTATATCTTGCCCAAGCAGACTCGTTTTGTGGTCGAGTCATCACTTGCACTGGCGGCGCCCCCGGCCGATGTAGCCGTTACGCTCGGGGAGCCCCGTTGGCAGACGCTGGATGCCGCCCAAACGGCGATTGACTTTCGGCTCAAGCGGGAGCACTATGTTCCCGGACCAAGCGCCTGGTACGAAGGCGTCATCATGAACGATTCGCCCTATGATTTTGGCCGGGTCGACGTTGCGGTGCTTCTCATTGATGCCGCGAATCAGGTTATCGGTATCAATCGGACTGACATAGAAACGGTAACCGCCGGCAGTGAGCGCTTCTTCAAAGTCCAGTGGCCGTTCTCGGTTTCCGGTACGGTCGCGCGCGTGCAAGTTGAAGCGACGACCAATGCATTTGAGAATAGTAATTTCCTCAAGACCCATGGCGGCGTTCCGGAACCATTTCAAGAATTTCAATAAGCATATCATCCGATATGCGCGAGAGGTGGATCTTCTCCTGATTGCCGCGACGGTGGCGGTTGCCAGCATCAGTATTCTCAACATCTATGGGATCGCCGGTTTTGGCGGACCCTTCTTTTCCAAACAGGTGCTTTTGGTAGCGATCGGCCTCGCGGTCATGGTTGCCGTTTCTTTTTTCGATTACCGGATGCTAAAAAACTATTCGTTCCCGGTCATGGCGCTCTACTGCGCGACGATCGGACTTCTGATGTTTTCACTCGCTTTTCACTCCATCCGAGGGTCTCGGGCATGGATCGTGCTGGGCGGACTGACATTGGAGCCGTCGGAGGTCATGAAGCTGGCCTTCATCGCGGTCATGGCGAAGTATTTTTCCCAACGACACATTCACATTAATCAATTTCGTCATGTCCTGGTTTCAGGCATCTACTTTGCGATTCCGGCATTGATGATTCTGGCCCAACCTGACTTGGGTTCGACCGTCCTTTTGGCGATCGTCTGGGGCGGCATGCTCCTGGTGGCTGGCATCAACAAGCGGCACCTCTTCATCCTGGGAACCGTCGCCGTCATCGGGGCGTATCTAGCATGGGTTTTTGCGCTCAAGCCGTTCCAGCAACAGCGCTTGGCGGCCTTTGTTGATCCCTACCGGGATCCCACCGGCATTGGGTACAATATCATCCAATCCAAGATTGCCATCGGTTCAGGCGGTTGGTTGGGCGTCGGCCTGGGCAAGGGGACCCAAGCGACATTCGGATTTTTACCCGAGTCACATAACGACTTCGCCTTCGCCGCCTGGGCAGAACAGTTTGGCTGGACTGGTGTTGCGGTACTCATGGGGCTCATTGGCCTGATCGTCGGACGGATTCTTGCGATCGGTCGGCGGGCACAGCACAATTTTGGCAAACTTTTCTGCGTTGGTGTGGCGACGCTGATTGCCACACACACGACGGTGAACGCAGCCGTCAATATCGGCCTCCTGCCGATCACGGGAATCCCTTTTTCCTTTTTGAGTTACGGCGGCAGTCATCTCATGGCCGTTATGGCGGCCCTGGGTGTTGTCCAAAGCATCAAGCGAAACGGTTAGCGTATGATAACTCTTACCATTCATTGTTTCGATCATCGCCGCGCACGGCTAGAACTCTCCCGACAGGGGCGCGTTTTCGATGCTGTGGATTTCTCGGTTGACAGCGACTTCGACACCATGTTGATAGACAATGTTGACAAAATTTTAAAAAGGAATAGAATAGACCCATTATCTGTTTTCCGTGGGGTAGCTGCCGGACAGGTTGACGAATATGGCTCGATGGGGGCTATTGCGAGGTCCTCTGTGGCAGCGATTGAGGCAACCCGGCCTTTCCCGGCCGGTAGCCCTTAAAAATCAAGTTTGGCCGGATATTTGGTGTGTTTTTCGATAACCGGAATGTGCCGGTGTTGTGGGTATCTAAAAGCATAACAAAGTAGGGAGTTGCGGGTTGGATCATGGGTATATCCGGCCACGCGTCTCTCGGGGATGTGTCCGGCATTTATGAGACGACAATAAAATAGCATCGAATTCGTCTGACACGACGAGGAGCCGTGTTTTGTTTCGTTGTCTGCGGAATGGGTATCTTTATCGCCTCCGTCCACATGCGCAAAACTTTTTCAAAATATCCCGTTGACCAGTTTGAAGCCCCAAATTTGGTCCAGGTGCAGTTGGATTCGTATAAATGGTTTTTGGATATCGGTTTGGGCGAACTCCTGAAGGATGTTTCGCCTATTGAAGATTGGACCGGCAAGGAGCTTGCCTTGAGCTTTTTGGATTTCCGACTTGACGAAGCAAAATACGACGAACGAACGGCGATCGAAAAAAATATCTCTTATGAAGCGCCGCTGAAAGTCAAAGTTGGACTCAAGAACAAGCGCACGGGGCATTATCGCGAGCA
>CAYQNM010000013.1:3432-19403 GCA_964419015.1 uncultured Candidatus Saccharibacteria bacterium
AAACGCAAAGTGCCCGCAACCGCGCTGTTGAGGGCTTTTGGCATTGCCACCGACGACGAGATCAAGAAACTCTTTGCCGACGTCGATACCGACGAAAATACCAAATACATCCTTGCAACGATCCTTCAGGATCCGTCTTCGAACGAAGAAGAAGGCCTGATCGAGATGTTTAAGCGCATCCGGCCCGGCGACCCTGCAACCGTGGATACCGCTCGCCAGATGATCCAGAACTTGTTTTTCAATCCGGCGCGCTACGATATCTCCAAGGTCGGCCGCTTCCGCATGAACAAGCGTTTCAGTCTGGATCTGGATCTGGAAGACAAAAAGTATCGTGTCCTGCGTCCCGAAGACGTCGTCTTGCTGATGCGGGAAATCATCCGTCTCAACAATGATCCAGCCGCACAGCCGGACAATATCGACAATCTGAGCAATCGCCGGGTCAAAACTCTTGGAGAACTTCTCCAGGATCGCCTTCGCATCGCTTTCTCTCGGATGGAGCGCAATATCAAAGACCGCATGAGCACGTCTGACGTAACATCGGTCCTGCCATCCCAGCTCATCAACGCACGGCCGTTCGTTGCCGCGCTGAAGGAGTTTTTCTCGTCCGGCCAACTTTCGCAATTTATGGACCAGCACAACCCGCTGGCGGAGCTGGAACACAAGCGGCGCCTCTCGGCCATGGGTCCGGGCGGCTTGACGCGCGAGCGGGCCTCCTTCGAGGTGCGCGATGTGCATCCATCCCACTATGGCCGTATTTGTCCCATTGCCACGCCGGAAGGACCGAATATCGGCTTGGTCGGGCACTTGGCGCTGTATGCGAAGATTTCTCCGCTTGGTTTTATCCTGACTCCCTATATTAAAGTAACCAAGGGCAAGATTACCGGCGAGGTTGTCTATATGGATGCCGCCGAAGAAGAAAAATACATCATAGCTCAGGCCGGTCTGGAATTAGACAAGAACGACCGCATTGTTAATGAACAGGTCGTCGCCCGCGTCTCGGGCGAACCGGGCGTCGTTGCCGCGGACATGGTGCAGTACATCGACGTTTCCCCGCGTCAGCAATTTTCGGTTGCAACATCGCTGATTCCGTTCCTGGAAAACGACGATGCCAATCGAGCGCTCATGGGATCGAACATGCAGAGGCAAGCTGTTCCGCTGATCATGCCCGAGTCGCCCTATGTCGGTACGGGATTGGAACGCCAGGTTGCTGTTGATTCCGGCCTCGTGATCGTTGCCCCCGAAGCCGGGACAATCAAAGAAGTCGACGGCGCCCATATCGTGCTTGAAACCGAAAAAGGCAAGCGCCACGAATTTAAACTGCTCAAATTTGCCCGCTCGAACGCATTTACCGCCTTGAATCAGCGTCCGATTGTCCGCAGGGGCGAGAAAGTTAAAAAAGGCCAGATCTTGGGTGACGGTCCGTCGACGGAACAGGGCGAGCTTGCGCTGGGCAAAAATCTCGTCGTCGCCTATATGTCCTTTGAGGGAGCGAACTACGAGGACGCGATCGTGCTTTCCGAACGCTTGGTAAAAGACGACGTGTTCTCTTCTATTCATATCGAGGACTATTCAACCGATGTCCGCGAAACCAAGCTTGGTCCGGAAATCATTACGTACGATATCCCCAACGTCGCCATGGAACGTTTGAGCGACTTGGATTCCGATGGCGTGGTGCGCATCGGTGCCGAGGTCCGATCCCAGGACATCCTCGTCGGCAAGATTTCTCCCAAGGGCGAGTCCGATCTGACGGCCGAGGAACGCCTTCTGCGTGCTATTTTCGGGGACAAATCCCGCGACGTCAAAGACACGTCCCTGCGTTTGGATTACGGCAAGCACGCCCGTGTTGTCGGCGTCAAAGTCTTTTCCCGCGAAGAAGGGGATAAGCTCGATGCCGGTGTCATCAAAAAAATACAGGTATCCGTTGCCCAACTGCGCAAGATCCAAGTCGGCGACAAGCTGGCCGGCCGGCATGGGAATAAGGGCGTTATCTCGACGATCCTGCCCGAGGAAGATATGCCGTTTTTGGCTGATGGCACGCCCGTGGATATCGTACTCAGTCCGCTGGGTATTATTTCGCGCATGAACATCGGCCAGGTGCTTGAGGCGCACCTGGGCATCGCCGCCAAGAAACTCGGCTACAAAGTCGCCACGCCCTCAATGGCCGGGCCGACCGAGGAATTGATCATGGAAGAACTCAAAAAGGCCGGTTTCCCGATGGACGGCAAAGTCCAGCTCTACGACGGCAAGACGGGACTCCCGTATGACAAAAAATGCACCGTCGGCCTCACCTATTTTATGAAACTGATCCATATGGTCGAGGATAAAATCCACATGCGTTCCATTGGTCCTTATTCGCTGATCACTCAACAGCCGTTAGGCGGCAAGGCTCAATTTGGTGGCCAGCGGTTCGGAGAAATGGAAGTGTGGGCCCTGGAAGGCTACGGGGCAGCCCATACGCTCCAAGAAATGCTCACGATCAAATCGGATGACGTGCTGGGAAGGGCAAAAACCTACGAGTCGATCGTCAACGGCGAGGAAATCGTCGCGCCTCACCTTCCCGAATCCTTCAAGGTGCTGTTGTCGGAAATCAAGGGGTTAGGATTGAACGTCGAGCTTGTCGAACGTTAAACGAACCCTCTTTTCACCTCCATGGAAGACCTCTCTTACATCAAACTCAAACTGGCGTCTCCCGAAGATATTTTGTCGTGGTCGTACGGTGAAGTTACCAAACCGGAGACGATTAACTACCGCACTCAGAAAGCGGAACGCGAAGGCCTTTTCTCAGAGGCGATCTTTGGTCCGGCAAAAGATTGGGAATGTTACTGCGGTAAGTACAAGCGCATTCGCTACAAAGGCATCATTTGCGACCGGTGCGGCGTTGAAGTAACGCGCTCCATCGTTCGGCGCGAACGCATGGGACACATCAAGCTCGCGTCTCCGGTGGCTCATATCTGGTTTTTGCGCGGTGTTCCCTCAAAGATTGCGGCACTGCTGGGAGCCTCGTTGCCTGAACTTGAGCGGGTGATTTATTTTGCCAGCTATGTGGTCATGAAGGTCAACGAGGACCTCAAGACCGAGGCTATGAAGCGAATCGAATCGGAATTCAAATCCCGACTCAAGTCAGTCGCCAATACCGAAGAAGAGCAAAATCTCAAAGATCTCAAGGACCGCGAGCGGGCCAATCTCAAGTCGCTCTACCCCTACCAGATTCTTTCCGAGCTGGAGTATCGCGACCTTTCCGTCAAATACGGCGAGGTATTCGAGGCTGGCATCGGCGCCGAAAGCGTCCGCCGCCTCCTGGAGCAGATCAATCTCGAAGAGCTTGCTACGAATGTCGAGAATGAATACAAGAACGAAACCAATCCGCTCGAATTGCGGAAAATCGCCCGCCGTCTCAAGCTTGTCCGGAATATGATCCGGGCCGGCTTGCGTCCGGAGTGGATGATCCTGACGATTTTGCCGGTTATTCCTCCGTCGCTTCGGCCGATGGTACCGCTGGATGGAGGCCGGTATGCCACTTCCGACCTGAACGACCTGTATCGCCGCGTCATCAACCGCAACAACCGCTTGAAGCACCTTGTCGAACTCAAGGCGCCCGAAGTCATCACGAAGAACGAAAAGCGGATGCTCCAGGAAGCCGTCGATGCCCTGATCGACAACTCCATGCGCAAGGGACAAATGACAACCCCGGCTTCGACCGGCCAAAAGCGCGCGCTCAAGTCCCTCGCCGACATGCTCAAGGGCAAACAGGGCCGATTCCGTCAGAACCTGCTCGGCAAACGCGTGGATTACTCCGGCCGTTCGGTTATTGTCATTGGCCCCAAGCTCGGTATCGCCGAGTGCGGCCTGCCCAAGCATGTGGCACTCGAACTGTTCAAGCCGTTCGTGATCGGTATTCTTATGCGCAAGGGGTTGGCACACAACATTAAATCCGCCGGCCGACTCATCGAGCAGGAGACTCCTGATGTGTGGGCGTCGCTGGAAGAAGCGATTCATGAAAAATTGGTTTTGCTCAACCGTGCTCCGACATTGCATCGTCTCTCGGTGCAGGCGTTCAAGCCGATCCTGATCGAAGGCAAGGCCATTCAGCTGCCGGCGATGCCGACGCATGCGTTCAATGCCGACTTTGACGGCGACCAGATGGCCGTCCATTTGCCGCTGACCAAAGAAGCCCAGGAGGAAGCTCGCAACTTGATGCTTTCTACGCACGCGATTCTGAAACCGGCGACGGGCGATCCGGTTGCGGCCGCGTCGCACGATATTTCGTTCGGCTGTTACTATCTGACTACCATCAAGGAAAACGCCAAGGGCCAGGGCAAGCTCTTCTCTTCGTTTGAAGAAACCCTTTTGGCATACGAGAATGGTGTTATCGATTTGCGTGCGAAAATCAAAGTTCCGTATAAACAGTCCGACCAGGCCAAGCGCAGCGACAACGCTGCTCCGACCGGTATCATTGAAACCAGCGCCGGCAGGATCATTTTCAATCGCGCTTTGCCGGGGGATTACGGATTCGTCAATCGACCGCTCACCAAGTCCGACTTGAAAACCGTTGAAGGCGATATCTGGGATGAATACGGCGAGGAAACCACGGTCAAGTTTTTGGATGATATCAAGGATCTCGGATTTCATTATGCCACCGTGTCGGGCATTTCCTGGGGCATGAACGATTTGCGTGTTCCCAAGGAAAAGCCGGGCATCATCGAAGAAGCCGAAAAGATGGTTGCGGAAAACCGCCGACTCTATGAGGACGGCCTCCTGACGGAATACGAGCGTCGCTCAAAGGCGATCGAGATTTGGACAAATGCAAAGTCAAAGCTCTCGGTGCTGGTGCGCAAACAGCTCAATCCCGAAGACGACGCCTATCTCATTTTGGAATCCAAATCCCGCGGTAATTGGAGCGTCATGGACCAGATGATGGGTATGCGCGGTATTTTTGCCAATCCGTCCGGCGAGCTCATCGAACTTCCCGTCAAGGATTCGTTCAAAGAAGGCATCGCGCCGCTTGAATACTTTATTTCAACGCACGGCGCGCGTAAGGGTCTGGTTGATACTGCCTTGAAAACCGCTTCCGCCGGTTACCTGACTCGTCGTCTCGTCGACGTTGCCCAGGATATCGTAATTCTCGAGGAAGACTGTAAGGACAAGGAAGGATACCTGGTCTACGCCGAGGACTCAAAATTCAGCGGCGAGACGCTCGGCAAACGCTTAAAGGGTCGCGTCGTGATGGAGGATATTATCGGCGAAGACGGGGCCGTCATTGCCAAAAAAGGCAAGATCGTCGACAAGGCCGCTGCCAAGCGCGTCGATGCGTTAAAATTGCAAAAAATAAGGATTCGCTCACTGTTGTCCTGCAAAGCGACCTCCGGCGTGTGCCGCATGTGCTATGGATATGACTTGGCAAAAAACGCTTTGGTTGCTACGGGCGAAGCGGTTGGTATTGTGACTGCTCAAGCCATCGGCGAGCCGGGCACCCAGCTTACCATGCGGACGTTCCATGCCGGCGGTGTCGCCGGAGGCGCGGATATCACAATGGGTTTGCCGCGCGTGGAAGAAATCTTCGAAGCTCGTCCGCCGCAGTTCAAGGCGCTGATCAGTGAGATTGATGGCAAGGTTCTTGCCGTCGAGGAGCGCGGCAAGCAAAAGGCCGTCATCGTTGAGGATGCCCAGACCGGCGAGCACCGCGAATATCTTGTCTCTCCCAACCTTTCGATTGCTGTCGCATCGGGCGATCTGGTGACTCGCGGTCAGCAGTTGAGCGAAGGCCATGTTGACCTTCGTGAGTTGTTTACCACGACCGGGAGTATCGATTTGGTGGCCCGTTACATCATCCGCGAGGTACAGAGCATTTATTTCCCGACTGGAGACACGATCAATGACAAGCATGTCGAGCTGATCGTCCGCCAGATGTTCTCCCGTATCAAAGTCCTTGACCCCGGGGAAACTGATCTCTTGGCCGGCGATGTGCTCGAAAAGCGCCGACTCCTGCGCGAAAACGAAAAAGCCCGTTCCGAAAAGAAGACCGAGGCAACGTACGAACAGCTTCTCTTGGGTATTACCAAGGTCTCGCTCACGACCGAGAGCTTCTTGTCCTCATCCTCATTCCAGGAAACGGCAAAGGTACTCATCGATTCTGCTGTCGCAGGAAAAGAAGATCATCTCCGCGGTCTCAAGGAAAACGTCATCATCGGCCGACTGATTCCGGCTGGTACGGGTTTGAAGTCCCGCATGGGTGGCACACCGACCCCATCTCCTGTCCTGGATTCCGAGTAACTCTTCAAACAACCCAGCGCCGCTTTTAAGCGGCGCTGGGTTGTTGACGTATCTGCTTCGTTGATGGTATAGTATACTCCTCGGGTATTGCCATGTTCGGGCGGTCTTTGCGGCCCTGACGTGGTAATGTCCATCGGTTTTTCAGGAGATCGGAAGTGAAAATCGGAGAGTATGTCGGCAGGGGTGTTTTCATCGCTGGATTTGCGTCACATGTCTACGCTAGACTGATTCGTCATTCTTATCCTGATTTGTCATTGGACGCTGTAAATGCCGTCAACATCCAAACCCTCACTGTGATGGTGATGGGCCTGGGACTTGTTTATCTGGTCCGCGGACGATAGGGACACGGTTCGGATGCGACGAATTTGGATAGTACGTGTATCGGGTGTTTTGCCCCCGCCTCCCGGCGGGGCTTTTAGTTATGCATTGATTTTATCGGAGATTTTCCTATACTTGAAAAGCCATGGGACGGCCGAAAAAGAACGCCAAGCAGGGGGAAAAGAACAACGGTGAGCCCGGATTTTTCGATATTTCCCAGGAAACCAAGAACAGCATCTGGGGCGTTTTTTCTTTTATTTTTGCTGTCTTGAGTGTCTTGAGTTTTGTGCATAAGGCCGGGGCGGCTGGGGAATTCTTTAACACCTTGGCGCATTCCTTGTTCGGCTGGGGATTTTTCATCATACCGGTGGCATTCGCGATGCTGGGAGTGTCGTTCATCAAATCGCTTTCCCGTAAAATTTACTTGAGCGCGGTCGCGGGCACGGCGATGTTCGTGTGTTCGTCGTTAGCTATCTTTTATGTCTTGGGCACCGGCGATTTCCATACTCGGCTTTTGCAAGGAGGGTATCTGGGCATTATTCTCGGCTATCCGCTCTTGCGGATGATCGGCTTCATCGCATCTCTGATCACGCTCATCGCGCTCTTAGTTATTTCCGTACTTTTGGCGCTCAATGTGCCGCTCTATCAGCTTGTCAGCAATGATGAGGAAGAAAAAAAGAAAGAAGAAGATGCGGTCATCATCAAAAAGGGTAATGAGATGATTCTGCCCGGCGCGGACAAGAAAATCTTTCCCCCGACCAAGCCCGAACCGCTTCGCGCCACCCAGAATACGACTGTCAAAACCGATCTTTCTGACAAGGAATTCGTCATTAAAAATTTGAAGATGGGCAACTGGATCCTTCCGTCTCTGGATATGCTCAACAAGGACAAAGAATCGCCCGCCTCGGGCGATATTCAGGCGAATGCCCAGATCATCAAGCGCACGCTGTCCAATTTCGGGATCGACGTTGAGATGGGCGAGGTATCCATCGGCCCGACGGTAACTCAATATACATTGCGTCCCGCGGTCGGCGTTAAGCTCGCCCGCATTAGCACGCTCAACCCCGACCTTTCCTTGGCACTGGCGGCTCACCCGATTCGCATCGAGGCTCCCATTCCTGGCAAGTCCCTGGTCGGTATCGAGGTGCCCAACAAGAAAACCGCCATCGTCGGACTGCGCGACATGTTCGAAGCGGAAGACTTCCAGAAGTCCAAGTACGTTTTGCCTCTGGCGCTGGGCCGCAATGTTGCCGGCGAGGCCATCTACGCCGGACTTGAAAAGATGCCCCATATCCTGATTGCTGGCACGACCGGATCGGGCAAGTCGGTTGCCATCCACTCCATCATCGTTTCCCTGCTCTACAAGTATTCTCCGGAGATGCTTAAGTTTATCCTGATCGACCCCAAAAAAGTCGAGATGCCGCTCTATGACGGCATTCCGCACCTTATTACGCCAGTCATCACCGACAACAAAAAAGTTCTTGGAGCTCTGCGCTGGGCTGTTTCGGAAATGGATCGCCGCTACACTAAGCTTTCTGAAGCAAAAGTACGCGACATCCTCGGCTACAACGAGCATGTGTCCCGGAAAGATGACTCCGTGATGCCGTATATTGTTATCGTGATCGACGAGTTAGCCGATCTCATGGCATCGTATGGCCGTGACGTCGAAGCCGCAATCGTCCGGCTGGCCCAGATGGCGCGGGCGGTCGGCATCCATTTGGTTTTGGCGACCCAGCGTCCATCGGTGAACGTCATCACCGGACTCATCAAGGCGAACATCAGTTCGCGGGTCGCCTTGCGCGTCATCAGTCAGATCGACTCTCGCACGATCATCGATATGGCCGGCGCGGAAAAGCTGCTTGGTTATGGCGACATGCTGTTTGTTACCGGAGAATCCGCGACTCCGCGTCGTCTGCAAGGGCCGCTGGTAAACGAAAAAGAGGTTAAGGCGGTTGTCGCGTTTGTCAAAGACCAGGGCGAAAAGTTAGAACTCGGACTCGATCAAGTCGATCTGAGCGCCAAACCATCCAATGGCGCCGGGGGATTTGCCGGTGACGGCGACCAGGCCGACGACGATATGTACGAAGAAGCCAAGCAGGTTGTCATCGAATCCGGCAAAGCCTCCGCGTCGCTGCTCCAGCGCCGGTTGAGGGTCGGCTACGCCCGGGCGGCGCGCTTGCTTGATATCCTGGAAGAAAAGGGTATCATCGGCCCAGGAGATGGCGCCAAGCCGCGCGAAGTGTATGCCAAGTCGGATGACGGCAAGATAGGTCCGTCTGGCATGCTGGATCCGTCCGCTGCAATGGCGATCAACGCCGATACCCGTGAGGCCGAAACGTCGTAACAATGGCTAAAACAGTCTGCTTATTGCTATCGTTGAGGGGCGATAGATAACCCCATGGCAAAGAAAGAAGAAACAAAAGTGAACAAGAATGTAGATCTCGCGGTCAAAGAGATCCAAGAAAAATACGGCGACGGATCGATCATGAAACTCGGCGATGCGCGCAAGGTTGACGTTGACGTCATCCCGACCGGATCCATCTCGCTTGACCTGGCGCTGGGCGTCGGAGGCATTCCGCGCGGCCGCGTTGTGGAGGTCTACGGGCCGGAATCTTCGGGTAAGACAACCCTCGCGCTCCATTTGGTTGCTGAAGTGCAGAAGCAGGGCGGCGTTGCGGCCTATGTGGATGCGGAGCACGCGCTCGATCCTGAATATGCGAAAAAAATTGGGGTGAAAACCCAAGACCTGCTGATTTCACAGCCCGATACCGGAGAGCAGGCGTTGGAGATCGTTGAGACGCTCGTAAAGTCCGGAGGCGTGTCTCTGGTCGTTATCGATTCCGTTGCGGCGCTCACGCCTCGCGCCGAAATCGAAGGCGAAATGGATCAGCAACACATGGGCTTGCAGGCGCGCTTGATGTCGCATGCACTGCGCAAGTTGACGGGCGTTGTTTCCAAAACGAATACCGCGGTACTGTTCATCAACCAAATCAGGCAAAAGATCGGTATCGTGTTCGGCAATCCGGAGACTACCACGGGCGGTCTGGCGCTTAAATTCTATTCGTCGGTTCGCATCGAGATTCGCCGCGCCGCCCAGATTCAGTCGGGCGAAAAGATTATCGGCAATCGGGTAAAGATCAAAGTAGTCAAAAACAAAGTCGCCCCGCCGTTTCGGACGTGCGAATTCGATATTTTCTACAACGAGGGCATTTCTCGCGAAGCGGACCTCGTGAATACCGGCATCATTTACAACGTTGTCGCGAAGTCGGGCAGTTGGTATACCTACCTTCCCTCCGGTAAGGCAGGCGATGACATCATCAAGCTTGGTCAGGGCATGGATGGCGCCCGCAAGTATCTCAAGGAGGAATCTGCGATTGCCAGCAAGATCGCCGCAGATATCAAAAAAGCCGTCGACGCTCAAGCCGCCAGCGAGGCATAGAACTCACGATGCAAAAGCCCCGGGAATTCCGGGGCTTTTGTCGCTAGCGTGTGAGGCCCGCGGGAGACCTTCAGCGTTGCACGGTCTGGTTGCGGGTATAAGGCATCAGCGCCATATAACGGGCGAGTTTCACCGCACTGGCAATCCGTCGCTGATGTTTTTTACAGAGCTTGTTTCGCCGTGAGGTTCCTATGCGAAATTCGGAGGTTACGAATTTCCTCAACAGCTGGGTGTTTTTGTAATCAACGGTTTCGATATTGTCCTGGCAAAAAATGCAATTCATGATGGATAGGTGATAGAGTCGTTAGAACGGTAAGTCTTCTTCTTTGACGGACATTTCGGTTTCTTCGACGCCTTGGCGGGCGAGTTCGTTTTCGTCGATGATCGGAATATCGGCATCCGGGGCTGCCGATACGGGAGCCACAGGCTTGCGTGCCGCGCTTGCCGGGGCATGATATCCGTCCGAGGCTGTCGTTCCGGCTTGCCGAGGACCGAGCTGAAGATTTTCGGCGACGATCTCGGTCATATAGCGCTTGGCGCCGGTGTTTTTATCATCCCACGAGCGAGTTTGGATCCGTCCTTCAATCATCAGCAATCCGCCGCGCTTGAGGTATTGGCTGGCGATTTCGCCCAGCCGTCCCCAGGCAATGACCGTATGGAACTCGGTCGCATCTTGCTTGGCGCCAGTGGCCTGATTTGTCCAGACGCGGTTGGTTGCCATCCGCAGGGTAGTCACGGTCTGGCCGGTCGGAGTCGATCGCGTTTCCGGGTCTTGGGTGAGGCGTCCGATAAGAAAAACCTTATTTAAGTTCATAGGCGTAGTTTACAGGTTCCCAATGACCTCTTCAAGCTGTTTCTCCATTTCCGGATTCGGAGTGGCAGGAGTTTCGCCTTTTTTGAGTTTTCGCTCTCGGGCTTGCTGTTGACCGGTCAGCGACCGCGGCTTTGTTTTCTTGGTCGACTCCGGTTCCATGCGGAGCACGATGTGACGCATGATGCTCTGGTGCAGTCTGATTTGTTCGTCAATGCCGGCAAGCTGTTCCTTGTCCGGCAGAGTGAACTGGATATAGCCGAAAAAACTTGAATGCTCGTGGCCGATCGGATACGAGAGGTGCTGTTTTTCGGGCTCCTTGGCAAACAGGATGACTCCTGCGCGGGAGACGATCAACTGCTCGATCTCTTGGCGGTTTTGCCGTAGAGCGTTCTCGTCGAGATTGGGGTCCAGATGATACGCCAGTTCGTAGTTATTTGGTTTTTCTGCCATACAATACGTTGGATTTTCCCTCGCAGTAAAGCTCGGGATTTGACCCTGTGCTGTCGTCCCGAGTTCACGGAGGGACTCACACAGGGTTATTGTGTAGTACCACAAAATCCTAGCAATTCCCTATACTTTTGTCAAACTCCTCCAACCTTTGGCCTTTTGTTTTACTTCCCGATGAGGATCTCTACCACATCACCATCACTAACGATATAATCGCGTCCGACGGTTCGTAATAGGCCCCTGGTGCGGGCGTTGGCGTAACTGCCGGATTCTAGGAGGGTTTTCCAACTGATGACTTCGGCGCGGATGAAGAGCCGCTCAAAATCGGTGTGAATGGCGCGGGCGGCTTTGGGGATGGGATCGCCCGCATGCGCCGTCCAAGCGCGGGACTCGTCCTCGCCGGTGGTGAGGAACGTAATCAGTCCGAGGGTGCGGTAGCTCTCCTTGATGAGGCGATCCAGGCCGGATTCCGGCAAGTTAAACTCCGTCAGGAGTTCTTTTTTCTCCTCGGTCGTAACGTCCGAGAGCGCCAACTCGAGCTTGTTGCACATAATGACATACGGCGCGCCGCGCATAGCTTCGATCAGTTTTTGGTCCGGGACCCATCCGGCAAGGAGCTGGTCTTCGGATACATTGAACACGTAGATGACTTTTTTGTCGGCGAGAAGCTGAAGCGGGGGAAGGTCCCTGTCTTTTTTCTCGTTGCGCTTGTTTTGGGTTTCCAGGTCGGCAAGTTCTAATTCTGTGCGGATGATCTCGATGTCTTCGGCCGGGTCAACGCGGTTGGCAACATGCGTAATATTTTTGTCGTCGAAGGCGCGCACGACGTGGGCGATGGCGTCTACTTCGCGAATATTTGCCAGGAATTTGTTGCCCAGGCCTTCGCCCTGCGAGGCGCCTTTTACCAGGCCCGCGATGTCAATGAAATCGATCGTAGTGTGTACTTTCTTGGCGGAATCCGAAAACAGCGCCAGGGCGTCAACCCGCTCATCGGGCACGGCAACGACGCCCACATTGGGCTCGATGGTCGTGAACGGATAATTCTGAATATCAACCTGTTTGTTTGTGACGGCCTTAAACAGCGTCGATTTACCGACGTTGGGAAGCCCCACGATGCCGATAGATAACATAGGCCATATATTAGCAAAAAGACTTAAAATACGCCAACCTCTACCATTGACAGTAGTTCTGAAAGTTTATATAATTCAGACAAAGTTTTAGTTCTTTTTTGAAGGGGTTATCGATGAAGAAAGGGCATCGTAGGCCGCAGTACTATCGGGATGTGACCATCATGGTCACTTTCCAAAGCGGGGTGGCCATCATCAGGTTCGGCCTCTATGGTGGGTATCTCTCCATCTCCTCCACCCACATGCGACCAGAACGAGTCAAGCAGGAGATGAAGAATTTGCTGACTGGGTGGGAGTTTCGCGACAGACTCCCGTCAACTTTCCCAAAAGGATGGCGAGGCGTCGGAACGTACTTTCGCAAGCAGACGAAAGACAACGAATGGTGGGTCTTTTCTAGGCCCTTTCGTCAGGGAGGCCACCTGCCATCGTTTTCACGGGAAGGTAGTCTCGTCGGATATTACATCGAAGAGGGCATTGGAATCGAGATTGGGCACGAGATCCCCTTTCAGTACGAAGAAGGTGCCTCGCGAACGATAGAGACATTTCGGTACAGCGGTACCACTCGTTCGCCAAAGTGGTTCGACACGTTCATGGTCGAGATCGTCGCCAAGCTCTTCGAAGGCGAGCGGGTCTGTGCGATTAGCGCCGATCCGTACACCTTCGAGACGATTTATACTCGCCGCGAAGCAGAAACCTGCAAAGGGTTTCACCTCGTGGCTGTGTGTCCGGTGATCTATCTATCAAATGGTCGGGTCAAGCACGTCTGGAAAGAAAGGACTGTTGACGCGCCGAACCACAAGAACGGGACATTCCTCTTCTCGATTGGCGAGAATGTTTACGGAGTCATGGCTGACCGCGAAGGCTATGGCTATCTGCTTCCGTACACGTTTCATAAGATCCAGTCGTATCTCGAAGGCCTGCCCGTCGACCAACTGGCATCGGAGATCGAAAGGATCAGATTCATCTAACCAGCTCCGCACGAGAGTTCCGTACAGAAATGTACGATCCTCTGTGCGGGGCTCTTTTGTTTGTATAGCTATTTTCGCTCGTTTTTGTTAATTTTTATAGAGTGTCTACCAACTGATATGGCAGAAAAAGAACCCAAAAGAGAGGACAATCCCCAGAGAGAGACACGAAGCACCGATGAGCTATTGGAGAAAGTTAAGAAAAGGGGCTCGCCAGACTTGTCTGATATATCAGATGCCGAGAGGGCGGTTGTTTTTGATTGGTATGTAAACGCCGAATTAAGTAGCAAGGACAGGGTCGATTTCATGGAAGAATTCATGCGGTACGGTTTGATAGACGACCATGCCGCTCTTGAATTTATTTGGTCCATGGATTCGAAGCAAAAGAAGCAGTTAGGTGAATATATTGGTCGCACCATAAGGTCGGTAAAATATGTACAGAGTTTTTATGAGTGCTGGCCAGCACTTGATGACACGACGAGACGGGAACTTATAAAATCGTTCACAACAGCAGAAAATCCAAGAGATGCGATTATGGTTGCACCCTTCTTGGATCTTGAAAAAGTAAAAACAAGAGAATTCAAGGAAGGATATGGTTCGGTTGAGAGAAAATCGGTTCTCGAATCCGGATTTGACTCAATAGAAAACGCCCAAAAGCTCCTTGACGCTCTGCTTGCCTATTACGAGGGCCATCCTGATATTCAAGAATACGGAGCAAAGGAAAGGAGTCTCTCGAGTGATTTCAGGCAGAGTAAGTTTTTTCATGCAGAGGCGATCATCATTGACGGCGTCATAAATTTTTATTTACAAAACAAAGCATCTGTTTTGTATCCTTACCTGGAGAAACTTCATGACCTGGGCTTTCTGTCCGAAGATCAAATCAAATCTCTTTTTGAGATTACACATCAATACACTCCAGATCAGACCAAAGAAGAGGAGATTGAGATACAAAGGCTAACAAAAAAACTGAAAGGTTCCGGAGAGGCAGACTTTTACTTTTATTCTGCCTCCGAAGCCGCTCCCCGAAAATATGCTTTTGAAATTGAAAAAATCAGAGACCGAGGTGCCGTGAGATCGGCAGAAAGCATCCTCGCGCATTTTAAAGAACAGAGGGCAAAATTTGCTTTTAATCACACGAAGTTCTTGCTTGACCTTATCGATAGGAGTGTTCCCGTTTTCT
Organism: uncultured Candidatus Saccharibacteria bacterium; assembly: GCA_964419015.1. GTDB lineage: Bacteria > Patescibacteriota > Minisyncoccia > 2-02-FULL-40-12 > GWA2-44-9 > CAYQNM01. Next base: position 17,993 of record CAYQNM010000013.1, read on the forward strand.
TGAAAGTTGAAGAATTGGGTTTAAGCAAAGAAGAAGTAAGGGCCCTTATTCTGAGATCGTATCGGGAGGAAGGCAACTTCTTCAACCTCTATGGCTACGGAGATATGAAGCATCTTTTAGAATGGAATCGAGAGCAGAAAAGTTCAGAAGGGCCGGACCTGGAAAAGACCATTACAGATATTTCCATTGGATACCTCAGTGAGGGTGAAAATCTGGGCATGGCTGTTCACCTGGAAGACATTCTGCCCTGGTTTGAAGAAGACAACAGGAACAAAATTATAAAGGCCATTAATCGACGGGCCCCTCATATGTGGCTTTTGAGCCTCAGATATGCCATTGAGAACCGCGTGATGCCACTGAACACACTGATTGAAAAAAGCGCCCGGCAGAGCCCTTACTGGTATCTTTACTATTTTAACAATCTTCTTTATCACGTCAGTATCTTGAAAAAAGAAGGAAAAGAAATACCCGTAGAGTTGGAAGATGTAAAAAAGTCGGCCCGCAAAATACTCCGAGAAAATCCTTTTTATTTTCTGGACGAGAAATTACGTTATGCAATAAGCCAAGCATTCGATGAATCTGAAAGAGAGATTTTTATAGACGACCAGTTGAAAAAAGAATCCATCGATCATTACTTTTTTGAACGACTTATCAATTCGAACGTAGTGGAAAAGTATTCCGAATCTTGCCGCAGGATTTTATTGTCCAATCCAAAACTATTTGGCGAAATGGCAGAAAGTAAGGCCCTGAGCAAGATCCTCTCTCTTAAGGAAATTACCGGTTGCCTTGTGCAAAATGCTGACTCAGTGAATTTTGAAAAAGTCATCAATGAGAACGACGAATTGGTCTTGAGTTTATTGGGATCGCCACATCATTTTGAAAAGTTGTTGGAAGCTCTCGAAAAGTCGAACAACTTTGCCGGTTTAGTTTCCTTGGCCATAACCCTCGGTTCAGTCAAGGGAAACCCCGAAACGAATATAAGAGTTTGGAAGTCTAACATAGAGACAGGAGAGAAAAAACTAAAAACATTATTGATGTTTCAATCAGCTGCGCCGATTGCTGAAAAGAAAGACTTTCAGCCAAAAATAGATGAGGTAAGGTCACAACTCGCAAAACTCAAGGGCGACAAACCCCGAGAAAGGCGAACTGAACACCTGCGAAGTTTGGCGGGAGGCTACAGGGGCCGGCTCAAAGAAGACATAAAAAAGCTTTGTGAAGCAGAGAAGTTTCTTGTTTTCCACAAAAATACTTTGGGTATTTTAGGTAAGGATGCCGAGGATATTGTAAAGCGCGATATCGAAGAGTGCGTAACCATACGTCCCGAGATACTGTTGCGTGAGTATCCTGGATATGAAGACAAAAGATATGGAATGCTGGTATTCCGAGAAATGTTGGGAGAGGAGGAATTTAC
>CAYQNM010000014.1:0-1938 GCA_964419015.1 uncultured Candidatus Saccharibacteria bacterium
CTTACTCTCGCTCGCCGCACCAGATGGTTGCGCGCATCCATGCAAGGGCCAGGATACTGCTCCCTGCGAACAACAGAAGTCCCTTCTCCCGAGGACCTTCGAAAAAAACAGCAAGTCCTGCCCCTAAAAATAGGCCAACGAAGGCCACAAGGAACGCAAAGCGTACGTCTTTGACAGAAAGCCCCGCGAGACTCCCCAACCCCCATCCCAGTCCCACGACACCCGCGTATGCGAAGAGGTTGTGTGTGTGGAAATTGTGGAGAACGACCGCACGCACCCCCATCCCCAATAGTACCGACAAGAACAGTTGCATCAGTGCTTTTAGCACTTTTTGCCTCACTTTCTGAATGTACTGCGATCGGGCAATACAATACCACAAGTCTCGAGAAAAAGCAAAAAGTTCCCCCTGTGTCAATGATGCCCATTGACATATTGAAGCAGCTCCGGGAATCGGAAAAACAAAGAACCCGGCGATCTCGTGCTACCCGGCGCGGGGAAATCTCTAATGGACGGTGAACTCTTTGAGATGATCAAACCAGTGCAGAAGCCCGTTCCAGCCCGGATTGAAGATGCCCACGGAATAGTAATAAGTGCCGGGAGCGAGATTGTCCGGAGATATCAGATTGCCCACCCGCTCCTCGCCCGATGAGAAATGCACGTCGTCGAGAAACGCCTGGCTGATCTTGGCGCCATTGATATCGTGCAGTTCGATATCCGTCAGTACCGTGCGATCATCCGCCGCATAATTGTGAAACTGCGCGGAAAACGTCGTCGTCTGCCCCTGGCTCACCGAAGCGGCGGTTTCCCAGCTCGCCGATACCATTACGCCCTGACTCTCCATCTCCGGCGACCGTGCCGTGAATTCCTCCTGGCGATGGTACCACCATAGAAGCCCGTTCCATCCCGGATTGAAGATGCCAATGGAAAAATAGTACGCTCCCGGATCGAGATGATCGGATGTCGTGATCTGGAACGTGCGCGATTCACCTTCGGCAAACGCGACCGCGTCCGTGAATGCCTGTCCTACTTTCCCCGCGCCGACCTTGGCAACTTCCAGGTCCACGAGAACGGTTCGCGCCGGGCCGGTATTTGTCAGCTCGACGGTGTAGGTATTGGCCTGGCCGGTCGTAACCTCGCTGGCCGTCTGGCTTCCTCCAGTGAGAATGATGTCACCGGACGCGGCGAATGCCGAAGCCCCGCCGAACCCCGCAAACGCGAGGGCCAGCATCGCCCCCGCAGAAATCCATTTCATATTCATAGGCATATGGTGAGGTACTTAATGATACCCTTTCGTAGTACTGCCTACTGATGATGTTTTTCTGAAGAGAGCGGTAGGCGGGAGGGTTCTAGGTTCTAGAGGAAACGGGCAATGAGGAGTGCGACGACGTTGGCAACCTTGATCATCGGATTGATCGCCGGGCCGGCGGTGTCTTTGTACGGGTCGCCGACCGTGTCACCGGTCACGGCCGCTTTGTGGGCGTCAGAGCCCTTGCCGCCGTAGTGGCCTTCTTCGATGTATTTCTTGGAGTTGTCCCAGGCCGCGCCGCCGGAGGTCATCGAAATGGCGACGAAGAGGCCCGTCACCGTGGCGCCGACGAGCAGGCCGCCCAATGCCTCGGCGCCGAGAAGAAACCCGACGAGTACCGGGATCACGATAGGAATCAGCGCGGGAATGACCATCTCGCGCAGAGCCGCGCGGGTGACGATATCCACGGCCCGGCCGTATTCCGGCTTGGTCGTGCCTTCCATGATGCCCGCGATCTCGCGAAATTGCCTGCGGACTTCATCAACGACGGCCGAACCGGCCCTGCTGACGGCCTCCATGGCCATCGAGCCGAACAGGTACGGCATCATGCCGCCTAGGAACAGGCCGATGAGCACCCGGATGTCGGTAAGTTCAAACATCACTAAATGGCCGAAGTGCGCCAGCTCCTCGAC
>CAYQNM010000014.1:2038-14483 GCA_964419015.1 uncultured Candidatus Saccharibacteria bacterium
GTCGCCTGCATGGACACGGCCAGACCGGTGATGATGTTGGTGCCATGGCCCGTGGTCGAGGCCTTGGCAATCCGCTGGACCGGACTGAACTTCTTGGACGTGTAGTAGTCGGTGATGAGCACCATGAGCGCCGTCACAGCGATGCCGACGATCAGCGACCAGAAGATACCGTCCGCTGAAATGTCCGACAGGGTCAGATTAATGAGATTCGTGCGATACACGACGGCGGCGAACAAGATCGCCGCAATTCCGGCGGTTACCGCCAGTCCGCGGTACATGGCGGCCATGATGCCGCCGTCCGAGGAGAGCCGCACAAACAACGAACCGATGACGGACGCAACGACCGCGAGCGAGCCGATGACCAGCGGAAACAGGATGATCTGCTCGTTGCCGGTGAACAACAGCGACCCCAAGAGCATGACCGAGATGGCGGAGACGACATACGTTTCAAAGAGATCGGCGGCCATACCGGCGCAGTCGCCGACATTGTCCCCCACCAGATCGGCGACGACCCCCGCGTTGCGCGGATCATCTTCGGGGATGCCGGCTTCCACTTTGCCGACCATGTCCGTGCCGACATCAGCGCCCTTGGTGAAAATGCCGCCGCCCAGGCGCGCAAAAACCGAAATCAGCGACGCGCCAAATCCCAACCCGATGAGCGCGGAGACATCCTGCGCCCACCAGTAAAACAGCGTCAGCGACAACAGTGCGAGACCGACGACAAAAAATCCCGCGACCGCGCCGCCTTTATACGCAAGACCGAATGCGCGGCCAATGCCATGGCGAGCCTCCTCGGCAACACGCACATTGGCGCGGACTGAAATCATCATGCCGACGTAACCCGCCAGCGCAGATGCGACGGCACCGACGATGAACCCGGCCGCGACTGGCCAGCCGAGCCACTTCCACAGCGCCAGCGCGAGCACGGCGCCCACGACCAGCACGGTTCTATTCTGCCGGCGCAGATATGCCGACGCGCCTTCCTGGATGGCCGCGGCGATGGCCTGCATGTCGGCATTGCCGGCGGGTTTCTTTAAAATGCCAATGATCAGCACGACGCCGTATCCCAGCGAAACAAGCGATGCCGCGAGCGAAAGTTGGAGAATATTCATGAAGACCAGGGTACCAAAATATCAGGAAAACGCAAGATTTTATGCCTTCGGGATGTCGAGTTCTTTGGTGTCGTCAGTGTGGCCCTGGCCGGAGTCGGAGGTGATAACGGTGCGGACACGGCCAACCATGAGGTCCAGGCGTTTTTCGTTGTCCTGGTAGGATGACTGCGCGTCGGAGATGTGCTTGCCCAGCCGCTTGAACCCATCAGCGAGCTTGGTGCCATCCTGGGCGATGCGCTCGAAGCGCTTGATGATATCTTTGGTGCGGTTGTGCACCTCGACATCACGGAACCAGTGGCTGATGGCGGACACCGATAGCGCAAATGTATTGGGGGAGACCAGATATACTTTTTTCGACCGCGCATACGCGGGGATGTCGGCGTCTTTGATGTTGTTGATGATTTCGTAGTAGACGGTTTCGGCCGGAACGTACATCAGCGCCAGGTCGGTGGTGCCTTCGGACGGGCGAATGTACTTGCTGGCGATCTCGTCCACTTTTTTCTTTACGTCGGAGAAAAACTGCTTGCGGTAGATCTCGCGGTTCAGATCGCTTTCGGCATTGACCATTTTTTCGAAATTTTCCCAGTTGAATTTTGAATCAATGGGCAGGAGCAGACTGTTGGGCAGTTTCAACACCGCGTCCACCGCCTCGCCGGAGGCGAAATAGTGCTGGATCGCGTAGAGGTCTTTGGAAAAATACTGGTTGAGCGCGGCTTCCAGCGACGCCTCCCCCCAGATGCCGCGAAGTTTGGGCGATTTGAACACGTCCTGGAATGAGGCGACGTTTTTGACGGAATCCTGCACCTGCCGGACCGTCTCCTGAAGCTGGGTCATCCCCTGTGTGAAAGATTGCACCTGCTGGTGCACTGACAGCGTCGCGCGTTCTGTGGATTCGCGGCTTTCCTGAAGCCGAGCGGCGAGCAGTTGCCCGAGCGCATCAAAGCGCTGATGGAGCACCAGGTAATTGCTATCGGAGTTCTGCCGGCGCGACTTCAGAAGCAGGTAGACGTTGATCCCGAGCATGGCTACCAGGGCCGCCCCGACCACGCTGATGAGAACGTACAGTTGCATGGGCCCAGTGTAAACATTTTTGGACGAAAAGAAAAGGCGCCGCTAAGCGGCGCCTTTTCGGAATTGAGCGAATCTAGAGTCCCAGGTTGATATTGATGCGCTCTTCGGCTTCGACTCCCCCGCGGACCCGCGAAGATGCGGTCGGGTTCGGCGAAGATGACGGAGACGGGCTCATGCTCGCGCGGACTTCGGCGTTCAGTCGGCCCTGCACTTCGATCAGGACGCGGGCGCCCTGGGCGGTGCGGATGGCGGCTTGAGCGAGATTGAACGCTTCGCCGTAAGCCTTGGCGCCGACCCGGGCTTTCGCTTGGACGACAAGTGCTTGCGCGGCGCTAACACGGGTCTGGGCCTGGGCGGTCGCAGTCGCTCCCAACGTATCTTGCCAATTTTGGATATAGGATTGGACGGATGCGATGACATTCTCGGCGGCGTTGATTTTTCCAGCGGCGGCTTCGGCCGTCTCGGCGTGGGCGCGCGCGGCGATCTTGGCCTCGGCTTCGACGCGGTCCCTGACGGTCTCGTCCAGTTCGGCGTGAACACGGATTTCCAGCGGCTGGAGTTCGGACCGGGATTCCGCATCGCGGGCGGCCAGGCGTTCCAGGATTCGGTCATGCGCGTTCAACGCTATCTCAAAGCGTGAAGCGACATTCGCGGCGGCTTCCACGTCGCCCGATGCTTCCAATGCCTTAATACGTTCCTGAACACGGTCAGCGAACGCCTTAAAGTTTGCTTCGATTTGGGCGCGAACATCGACGGCGATCTTCTCGCGCACGGATAGTTCCCCAGCTTCTTCCAGCCGGCGCTCCGCTCGTTCAGCTTCCCAAGCGGCGCGATCCTCGACAGTGAAAGCCAGAACACTCCTGACTTGCTCATTCACGTGCACCTTCACGGGATACAGGACGTCTCCGGGCAAAGCGTGCTCTGCTGCGACCGATGCGCCTCCGCCCAAAAGAGCAATCAGCGCGATGATTATAATAGGCATAGTGATTGATTCAAAATATTAGTCGTTGATACGGATGCTTTCGACCGCCGCCATTACTGACGAGCCGTTTCGGATGCTCTTTCAGTATACCTTCTCCACCCAAGAGATGCGAGTTGATAACGCGGTGTGCGCACGTGCTCGAGAACGATCAAAAACCGCTTTGATGGGCGGTTTTTGAGAAGACTATCGATTACTGCCAGCCGCCGAGAATCAGTCCCATGGCAACCAACATAATCAACGAGTGTCCGATACCGATCAGATACAATGTGAATGGCCGTTGCTCCCACAAGACCGGCGACAAACCGGCGGGGACAAAAAATCCAAGCCACAGCCAGAATGCGGCCTGCGCGCCAACCCCGACGCCGCTCGTGCCGCTGTAGTAGCCGGCATACGCAACAAAATGCGCCAGAACATATGCCGTCAAGAGCGACGCAAGAAAACTGACAATATACCCGCGGCGCGCCAAGGCGCGTTTTTCCGGGCTGGCCATGTCTGCTCGTATGCCGGTCAGGCGCATCCATGTCTTGCCGAATAACGGACCGTACCACAATCCGCCCACGACGATACTAGAAACCCCCGCCACGAGCACTGCCCAATAGTTGACAATGACATTCATCGGTGTGAAAAAAGATTATACCCCACTATTATAACTCTTGTGCGAACTGCCTATCAAGATCACGCTGATACGACGTCTTGTGGCGGCTATAATTGCTTTTTCAAACTGCGATCAACAATATAGCGTTCGGCCAGGAGGAACAAGATAACACTGACCAGGAGCGCGAATTCGCCAAAGCGTAAGTAGTGTCTGACCAGGAGATACGATGCGCTCGAAGCATATCCCAGTCCCCCGACGACGGCGACCCATGCCAAAAGCGACGTCCAGTCACTGATCAGAAAGCGGCGCCAGCCGAGGCCGAGCATTCCGGCACGAATAATGATGGCTCGGCCGATGCCCAACACGAATTTCGAGATGAACATCGTATGGAACAGCCGCCGCTCAAGGTGATGGTCAAAATGCTGTGCGACGCGCTCAACCCAGCGTCGGGTGCGCGGCATCCGCGTGCCGCCGCGGAGCCACCGCCCGAACTGAAACCACACAACCGTGGCGAAGAACGTCCCGCTTACTACCACCGCGGTCATGCGCCAGAATTCAAACAGTCCCTCGTGCGTGAGGAATCCCGCCGTGAACAAAAACGCATCGCCTTCGAGCACCATGGCCAAGAACACGACGGCATACCCCAAATGTCGGTGATCCGCCAAGTAATGAAAAATAAGGGTCTCGTGGCCGGTCATGATAATTTGATCAGCCCGTAGACGCGATCCTCGAGACTGAACGCTTCCGCGCCGCGCAAAACTCGGGGCCGCGGAAGATGATTGACGACTATCTCCCGGAGCGTGCCGGGCGATGCGCTCAAGACCGCAATGCGATCGGCAAGCTCGACGGCTTCGGGAATGACATGGGTCACCATGACGATGGTCATTTTGCGTTTTTCCCAGATCAAGAGAAGCTCTTTGCGCAATTCCTCGGCGGTGAACGAATCCAACTCCGAAAACGGCTCGTCCATGAAGATGATTTTCGGATCGGTCGCAAGCGCGCGAGCGATGCCGACCCGCTGGCGCATGCCTCCGGAGAGTTCTCGCGGATAGGCATGAGCGAACTTTTCAAGGCCGAAAATTTTGAGTTCGGCGATGACTTTTTCCGCTCGAGCGCGAAACGGCACCCCGCGGGCCAGGAGGCCGATCTCGACGTTTTCAAAAACGGTCATCCACGGCAAAAGCGCAAATTGCTGAAAAACAAAGGCCATATCGCGAGGAGTCAGTCCGGCACCCAAAACGACGCTCCCACGGTGCGGCGGTTCCAGGCCGCACATAATTCTCAAAAGTGTCGACTTGCCCGAACCGGACTGACCGACGCACACGAAAAATTCTCCGGAACGAATTTCCAAGCTGACGTCGTCCAATGCCTTGACCTGTCGGCGCGTGCCCCGATCAAAGGTGTGCGAAATATGTTGTAAGCTGATCGCTGTTTCCATAGCGGGATTTATTCTTCCATGGTGCGGTGGCTCCATTCAAGGAGCGGAAGCCAGATCAGCTTGTTGATACTAAAAATGAGCAGAAGGAGCGCGAAGATACCAAAGACGGTGATCCGGGGATTGCCCGAAAAGGACTCAAAGAATCCCCCGAGTCCGCCGCGCACCTTGACGATGATTTCCGTCGCCACCAGCGCTTCCCACCCATCGCCCAGCCCGATGACAATGCCCGTAATCAGGCCCGGGATGCTGGCAGGCAAAAGAAATCGCCTCACGGAAGAAAATCCCCGAAGGCCGGACATTGCGACCGCTTCCTGCCAGTCCCGGCGGATTAATTTTAACGAACTGGTCACCGAAAAAAATATCGGCCATACAACCGCCAGCACCAAAAAGAATATCACCGTAAAATTCGAGGGACCCCACGCCAGCGTCGCCAGGGGCAGTGCCGCGTAGGTCGGAAAGCTCTGGAGCACATCAAACAGCGGAAGCGCAACAGAAGCGCGACGGCCGCGATAGAACAATACCGCACACAGCCAGCCCAATACGGCGGCGATCAGAGACGCCAACATCAGACGCCCGACCGAGAGGAAGACGTCGGACAAAAGCTGGGTCCGCGCAACTTGGGCGACTTGCGCAAATCCCAGAAGCGCCAGGAACGGAATCGCAATAAGAAAAAACGTCGCCAGGATATGCCAGCGCGACTGGTAGATGCGAAGGGAAATATGATTACGATGAACCGAGCGCATACCCCGCCAGTATAGCAAATTACGACGCAGGGTACACCGCAATGTACCGCCGTTTCCACGCTTTCAGAAACGCCTCGACCGCAAATGCTTTGCGGCCTTCCCGCTCTTTCATATCGGCCGGATCATTTATCTCCACCAGACCGTCGTGAACGGCAACCACGACGACGATGTGTCCGCCGCCCTTGTCCGGATCGAATCCGCTGTAGACAGATGCCAACAGCGGACCCCGCTTAAGGTCTTTTTCCAAATGTTCAAAAGCCTCCCTGGACAACAAGGGAGTCAAGGAAAGGTCGGCATGATCGCGATTGAAGCCGTCATAGCCAAACTGTCGCGCAACAGCAACCAGGCCGGAGTGAATCCAGCCGACCGCGTCGAGGTACGCGCCAATATCGAGACCCTTGGCTAAAAGCTCGGCGATTGCCGGCGACTGATTGCGCCTGTCGCGCAAGTGCCAGTATTCCAAAACCATCTTAAGGGACACAACGCCGCATCCGCGATACCGCCATGCTCTCGTACGAACATCGGCCAGTTGTGAGAAAAATGGGACGGAATAAGATGTCATAGGCATGCTGTGAGCGAGGAGAAAATAAAGTGTGGACCGTGGCGGATTTGAACCGCCGACCTCCTCATTGCAAATGAGGCGCTCTACCAGCTGAGCTAACGGCCCATGTGAATTGTAAACTCTACCAGAGCGACGCTCCGGTCGGCTCCCCGACAGCTTCGCTCGTCGGGGCTGAGCTAACGGCCCAAAGCGCTAGGCATCCGCAAAAAACATGCTATACTCTATCACGGAACGGTCCATTGATAAAGGAGTTCCCGTGATTCGACTCCACGAGACGGCTGTGGCGAAAGTCAAAGAATTGTTGGACGACGAAAAAGACAACGAGCGGCTCGCGCTCCGAATCGCCGTGCAAGGCGGCGGATGCAGCGGATTCCAGTACAATCTTTCTTTTGACGAGCCGTCGCCGGATGATCTGATCTTCGAAGAAAACGGGATCAAAATCATCGTCGATCCAATGAGCCATCGCTATCTGGACGGGGCGTCCGTCGAATTCCGAACCAACGGGCTGATGGGCGGATTCCTGGTTTCCAACCCTCAAGCCAGTGGCACGTGCGGATGCGGCCACTCATTCACGGCGGACGGCGACAGCCCCGCCAAGCCATGACCCAGAAACATCCGACCATGAAGGTTGATGTTACTCCGGAGGCCGCACGGCATATCAAGGTGGCATTCGCACATTCGGCAAGACACCGCAAGGGTCGTCCGTATCTGCGCATCGTCGTTCTCAAGCACGATACTCCACACCCTTCCATAGCGTTTTATCGAGACCAAGAAATCCGCCACAACGACAGCATCGCCATATCGGAGAATATCACCATCCTGGCTGATCCAATCGCATACGCATTCATCAAGGGAGGAACCCTCGACTGGCACGTCCACGGCGAGAGAGCCAACGATGGTATTCTCATCGCAAAGAACGTCGCCATGCCAGCCACATGCACACGATGTAACATCACCTTTCACTCCGATCATGCCAGCACTCATTGAGTCCCAACCCCCTCTCAATACCAAAGGGGGTTTTATCTACCCGTTTTTGACCAAGGACTTCAGTTGTGGGCGACGTAGGAATCGAACCTACGACCTCGTTCTTATCAGGAACGCGTTCTACCACTGAACTAGTCGCCCTAAACTCTCCTGCCAAGAGAGCGTAGCAAAGATCGCACCTAAAATCAAACGAAACCGACGTTTCCAGAGCCTGCCTATTTGACATTTATAAAAAAGTGACATAGAGTGCGTCAGCACCTCGCAAGGAGAATTGCCATGCCGGATATGTTTTCTGTCCTGCATCACGCGGAAGAACTTTTGCCGGATCTTTTGGCGCCACACAAGGAGTCCCTTTGGAAAAGCCTGTATGTGGACTACCATCCCCCGATCGTCGAGCGGCTCTGGACACAGATTGGGGAATACCGCATTTGCCTGCACCGGATTCATCCCTGCAAACCAGAAGAGGCACTGTTCCATCCCCATCCGTGGCCTTCGGCCATGCGCATCGTCAACGGGCACTACGAGATGACGGTTGGTTACGGTTCCGGAACATCAGCTCCCCCGGTAGCCGCACGGTTCCTCCTGGGACGCGGAGCCGCATATGAAATGACGGATCCCAACAGCTGGCATGCGGTTCGGCCCCTGGATGCGGCGCCGTCCCTTTCAGTCATGGTCAGCGGAGCGCCCTGGCGCCGCGAGATTACCGCACGTCATACGCCGCTCCGGCCTCTTTCCCAAAAGGAACAGAGTTCGTTGTTCTTGGTGTTCAGACAGTATTACGGCGAGAGTGCCGTCATCTATTGAACGGGTGCTTGGCACCCGTTTTTTGCTTGAAAAGGTTCAAAAACCTTGTCAGATGAATCGAAGTATGGTAGGATAGGATATCGTGATGAACGACAACCTGAAACTCAAACACGTCAACGACGCGTTGAAAAAGAAGTTCAAAGACAAGAAGCTCGTCTTCGGCAGGGGCTTCCTTGACGCAAAAATCGTATTCGTCTGCGAAACGCCCCCGGCGGAGGCCGACCCGAACGGTAAACTCCTGCACCCGCACCAGGAAAAACTGCTTAACCAACTGCTCAAAGCCGCCGGCATCGACAAGCGCAAGACGTACTTTACCCATGCGGTCAAGTATACCCCGGACAAAAACATCGCCATCACCCCGAAAGAAATCAAATCGCATTCCGCTTTCCTGAAAGAAGAACTCAAGAGCATCGGACCCAAGATTGTCGTTACGCTGGGAAATCTCGCCCTGAACGGCATCGGTATGCGTCAGCCGCTGGACAACGTCCACGGCCGGACGTTCAATCTTGGCAGTTACGAACTTCTCCCCACCTTTCATCCCGAACACGCCTTGAAGGACGCCGGGATCAAGACCTTACTGGCCGCCGACTTTATGAAGCTGAAAGAGCTTCTGAAAGTAAAGCAATCGCAAACACAATAAAACACCCTTCGAAACGAGGGGTGTTTTATTTTTTCCTGGCAACCGCTTTTTTCACCGCCTCGACAATCGAGCCGACTCCCATCCCGAACGCCTCCATCAACTGCGCCGGCTCGCCTGATTCGCCAAAGCGATCTTTGACGCCGATGAATTCCTGCGGAACGGGGCAGGTACGCGCGAGGATTTCGGCAACTGCCGAACCCATGCCGCCGGCGATTTGGTGTTCTTCTGCGGTAACGACTGCGCCGGTTTTTTTCGCGACATCGACAATCGTCGCTTCATCCATCGGCTTGATCGTGTGATTGTTGACGACCATGCATTCGACCCCCTCTCGCGACAATTCCTCGGCGGCGCATAACGCGTTGTAGACCAGCGCGCCACAGGCAATGATGACGGCATCGGCTGTCCGCCCCGCGCGCGTCGAACAATCACGGAAAACTTCCGCTTTGCCAATGGTGAACGGCGTCTCCGGAAGAGTAAAGACAGGGGTTTTCTCCCGCCCTACCCGAAGATACGACGGCGCGCCATTGCCAGCGATGGCAAGGGTCGCTTTTTGGGCCTCAAATGCATCGCACGGCACGACGACGATCATGCGCGGCAAGACGCGCATCAGCGCGATATCTTCCAGCGCCTGATGCGTGGCGCCGTCCGGGCCCACGGAAATGCCCGCATGGGCGCCGATGATCTTGACCGGCACGTTGTTGATGCAAATGTTCGTCCGGATCTGCTCGTTGTTGCGTCCGGGGCTGAATGTCGCGTAGGAGGCAATGAACGGAATTTTGCCATAGTTTGCCATGCCGGACGCGATGACCGCCAGATTTTGTTCTGCAACACCGACTTGAATGAACCGCGCGGGGAACTTTTCTGCGAACCAGTGCGAACGCGTGGATTCAGTCAGGTCGGCGCACAGCACAACGATGCGTTCGTCTTTTTCCGCCGCTTCGACAATACCCTTGCCATATCCATCGCGCGTCGGCGCCATCTGGATATTGGCTCGGTCAAAGAGATTGTCGGCGAGCATGATCGTCGTGTCCATTGGAAATTATGATAGTAGGTTGCTTATGACTCCGCCCGTCCGCGCGATGGCAGAACCGGCGGAGGATATAAAAACCTGCGAATCTACTCTCCGCTCCCCATCGCGCCGCCAACGTTGCAGTGGCCGCATTCTTTTTCCCCGCACTTGCCCGCACCCATGTCGCGACAGCAGCACCGGCATGACCGTGCGCCGAATCCGACGAGCGCCAGGACGATCGCGGCTTGGAAGTAGTACTCGGAGTCGAATCCCCAAACCACATCATACCTCCAGGCAGTCCAGAAAAACAGTACCGCAGCCACGAAACCCAAAATACCCACGATCATCCCAAAGACATGATGGAAACAATTACAATGATTCTTCATAATGACACCTCCTTTCAGCGCAGTATCGCGATCCCGCCAAGGAACCGGAAACCGCGCGTATGTTTTTGTTACTGATGCTCGCTCTGAATTTTTCCCTGCAACGTTCGTAATTCAGCCAAAAACTTCGCCGCGTGCTCCTTGTCCGGCGGAACGCCGTGCCAGTGATAGTCGAATTCGATTTCTTTCACGCCCTTGCCGGGAATCGTATGGGCGATGATGACGGTCGGCTTTTCGTAGATGGCCTTGGCCTGGTCGATAGCGCCCGCGAACTCCCCGATGTTGTGGCCGTCCACTTCGAGCACGTGCCAATTGAACGCTTCCCATTTCGCCTTGAGGGATTCCAGCGGCATCACCTGCTCGGTCATCCCGTCGATCTGGATGTTGTTGCGGTCGATGATGCCGGTGAGATTGGAGAGCTTGTATTTGCCTGCGAACATCGCCGACTCCCATAGTACGCCCTCGTCCTGTTCCCCATCCGACATGATGCAGTAGGTGCGGAATTTCGCACCATCCATCCGAGCGGCATAGGCATACCCGGCCGCCTGGCCCAAGCCGGATCCCAACGGACCCGACGTGGTTTCTACGCCCGGCAATCGCTCGCGCTCGGGATGGCCCTGCAGGCGCGTGCCGAACTTGCGAAGCGTCTTCAACTCATCCAGCGGGAAATATCCGGCATGCGCCATCGCCGCATAGCGCACCGGGCAGGTGTGCCCGCATGACACGATCAGCCGATCGCGATCTTCCCAGTCCGGCTTGGCAGGATCATGGTTCAGGATATGGAAATACAGCGCGGCATAGATGTCCGCCATCCCCAGCGGCCCGGCGGTGTGCCCGGATTTTGCTTCCACAAGCATCTCAACGATACTCTGGCGGATCGCATTCGCCTTCAATTCCAGCTCTTTGATTTTTTCTTCGTGCAGAGAATGCGGCATAACAATTGCCAGTGGTGTTAAAGAATATACCCGGCAAACATGGCGAGACGGACAAAAATCCAGGAGCACAGTTGGACAATAATAATCGCTCCGGCCAAAAGATCAACCGTTGTCATGACAGCATGCGCAACCGGCTTTACCCTGACAATCCTCATGTAGCAGTAGATGAGAACAAAGGGAACCCCGAAATAAAACAGGAGCGACAGAAGGGCATCGGGAAATCCACCTTGGCCGTACCACACCAAAAAGTCTGGGATGTGAATCAAACAAATGCCGAGCGCGAAAAGCGCCAGGAAATATTTATGACCGACAATAGCTCGCAGAGTACTCATACAAGAGGCGTTGTTAGAAAAACCTTAAGAACGCGACGATCCCAACAAGGGCATACACACAATTCAAAAGAGCTGCCGGGGTTGCCTTGTGATACTGCGAATCAACGGCAAGTCCCAGAGCGCCGGTCACGCTTAAAAAAAGATACCAGCCGTTCCCGGCGTCGACGATACGATTGCTGACAAGGAAAAAGGCAACAAGCAACGCTGCAGCGCCGTACCACCCCAGCGCGCCGATGATGGTATGGCGTTTGGAAATAATCATAGCAAGGCGGCGACTTTCAGGACGTGCTGGACCAGGGAATTGGTATAGCCGAATTCGTTGTCGTACCAAGAGTAAACACAGCAGAGGTCGCCATCGACGACTTTGGTGAGCGACAGATCAGCGATGGCCGCGTGCGGATCATTGACGATATCGCTCGATACGAGCGGATCAGTCGTGGTCTTGAAAATCCCCTGCCACCGCGGATCGTGTTCGGCATCTTTCAGCATCTGGTTGATTTCCTCTGCGGTCGTGGGGCGCGCCGCAAGGAACGTAATCGCCGAGAGCGAGCCCGTCAGTACCGGCACGCGCATGGCGACCCCGTCGAACTTGCCCGCCAGCGGCGCGACCGCGCGCGCCACGGCGATAGCCGCTCCTGTCGTGGATGGCGTGATGTTAGTGGCGGCGGCGCGCCCGCGGCGATAATCATTGCCCTTCACTGGCCCGTCGATGAGATTCTGCGTCGCCGTATAGCCATGCACGGTGTTGAGGAACGCCTTGGAAACGCCGAGTTTTTCCGAGAGTATCTGCATCACCGGCGACGCGGAGTTCGTGGTGCATGAGCCGTTGGACGACACTGTGCATGTTTTCAAATC
>CAYQNM010000014.1:14583-16187 GCA_964419015.1 uncultured Candidatus Saccharibacteria bacterium
GGAATCGTATTTCAAAAGATATGCCAGGTTTTCCAGATCGCCCAGATCGTTGATCGCGACGATATCGAGTTCCGGCCTGGTAATCGCCAGCTTGAAGAATGCCCGCCCGATACGGCCGAAACCGTTAATGGCTATGGTTGCTTGAGACATGTTAGTTTCATGGTATCAAAAAGTTAGTCAACAAACAAAACCCTCCCAAAAGCGAGAGGGCCCCACAGGAGGGAGGAGCGAAACAATTAGCACATGGGGCGCAAGATCGTTTTCTGGCGCCTCTTTTTTCTTGAGCGAAGGCGGGGGCGATTCGGGCGGACCTGCGCGCCCCGGAACCGGGTTTTTCCCAGCAACGTCCCGAAAATATATCCACTGGCAAAAAACCGTTTCCGAAATGCCCTTGCGATACAGTCCAACCCCTCGCAGTGTCCCGATCGGCTGGCAGTCCCCTGCATCATCGCATGCCAAAAGGTACGTCCACTGCCAAGAACAACGATTACCTGAAAGATCGCGGTAGATGACGCTCACCTCCATGACCTCCGGAACCGGCCACGTGAGATAGCGGGAAAGCCGCACAACCCGAGACGGTACCTTGACCGCCGAGAACTCCTCCACAAGTATGCGCGAATCGGCAATTTCCTTCAGTTCAATCAGCCCGAAATCGCCGTGTTCCGCATGCCTCATCGGCAGGAGGTGACGGTAAACGACAAAAAACGACCAAAAGAACATTAAAAGGAGCATGACAAGGGCACTGGACAGCAATGCAAACGCCCCTGTCTTGACAAAACGCCGTACGAAACACACCACCCCGGTCACCCCATGCCCGCTCCCGCTGACTGACACGACTTGGCGTTACTCTAGTCCAAACAATTCTTGATGTCTAGCGTTCCGTTGATGCATCAAGCTTGCTCAACTCCCGCAACAAGAGCGTTTGTTCCAGGCGACTCATATCGGACAAGCGAGACAGAAAGTATTGCTTGTCTTCGTTGTCGTCGGGAAACGTTTCCAAGAGTGCGCGTATGGCATTTTGCGTTTCAGGATGATATTCCGAAGTCTCATATCCATGTCTTTTGAGATACTGCGTGATCGCGACCGGGAACAGTTCGTGACCTCGAGAAACGGTCGCTTGCATCATCGTGAATTTCTTCTCGTGCGAGTCGTAGATATCCTTGGTGACCGGAAGCTCCGCAATATCCAGGAGCGCCGCCAGATCCCTATCGGTGCCCGAAAATATCGGCGTGGTGCCGGCAAACGTCAGTTCCCCCAGCGTATGTCCGTTTTTTCGTATGAGAGCGGTCATATCATGATTGCCCGGGCCGTGCTTCCCGTGCCACGCTCAACAGAAGCTCGGTCCTGTGCTGGTGGGATTCGACCGGGTTGTACTGCGGATCGCCTTTTTTGACCCAGCCGTCCACGAGCTCAAAGTCGTCAACGGACAGTTGAGTCGGATCTTCGAAATATTGGGCGCATATCTCCGCCCAATATTCCTGGGCATGCCGACACGCGTTGAACTCTCTATTGTCGGATTCATGGAGCGTCGACTCCGCATACGCCGACACGAATCTGTCCGGCGCGGAAATCCTGCCAGTTACCTTAGTCAATAGTTCCAGCCG
>CAYQNM010000014.1:16287-18938 GCA_964419015.1 uncultured Candidatus Saccharibacteria bacterium
CGGGGAACTTTTTGGCATAGCGTACCATCATGCGGTCGCGCGCGACTTTGGCGATGACTGACGCGCAGGCGATGGCGAACACCTTGCGATCGCCCTTGATGACGGCACGCTGGGGACGGTCAAGGCCCGCTATCTCTTTGTCACCATCAACAAGAACGAAGGATCGTTTCTCCGTTTCTAATTTTCCAACCGCCCGGCGCATGGCATGGCGAGCGGCTTGATAAATATTCATGCGGTCGATCGTCTCCGGTCGGCAAAAGGAAAGCCGATACCGGAGTCCCGATGCCTCCAGGAGCGCCCGAGCGAAGCGTTCACGCTGGACTTCGGAGAGAAGCTTCGAGTCGCGCAAGTTAAAGAGTCTCGCATGCGTGCGTTCATAGAACGCCGAGGTGAACGCCACTGCGCATACGACAACCGGTCCAGCTAGGCATCCCATACCCACTTCGTCCACGCCGATGACCGAGCGATATCCGGCCTGGAACAGCGCGCGCTCGATTGTCTTGGTCGGAAGTTTCATTACCGGATGCGTATGTGCTAGTATAGCGCATATGGATAAACTACAAAAACAGATCATTTTCTGGCTCGGATCGGCGCTCCTTTTGTTCCTGTCGGTGTTCGTAGCCGTCAGTACCAATCAAAAACTCAACACCGCGGCGACGACCAACGTCGTAACGTTCGGCGGCGAAGGAAAGGTCTCGGCCAAGCCGGACATCGCCGTGGCTAATTTCTCCATCGTCACCCAGGCCGCCTCATCCAAAGCCGCCCAGGATGAGAATTCCAAAAAATCCCAGGCACTGACCGCGTTCCTGAAAAAGCAAGGTGTCGCGGACAAAGACATCAAAACAGTTTCATACAATGTCTATCCGCAGTATTCCTCCGGCCGATCTTGCCCGCCGGGAGCGCTGTGCCCCGACTTCGTCGGAAACGGCCAGCAGATTGCGAGCTATCAAGTCGACGAAACCATCGAGGTGAAAATCCGCGACCTCACTAAAGCCAGCGCGATCGTGGACGGGGCGGTAGCGACCGGCGTCAACCAGATCAATCAACTGCAGTTTAGCATCGAGAACCCCGACAAGTTCAAAAACGAAGCCCGCGCCAAGGCCATTGCCGATGCCAAATCGAAAGCCGACAATTTAAAGCGCCAGCTCGGTATCCGCCTGGGCCGCATCGTTAATTTCTCCGAGAACCAGTATAGCTACCCCATCGGCATCTCTGGCAAAGTCATGGAAACCGCCGGTCGCGGCGGCACAACACCTTCCGAACCCTCCCTCCCCGCAGGCGAGAACGAGATCACCGTGGATGTATCCATCACCTATCAGATTAAGTAAGTCTACAATCATAAAACCGCCCCGATGGGCGGTTTTATGATTGCCGGAATCAATATTATTTTCTTGCCTGAAGTCCGTCAAGGTAATTCTGCCATGTCTCACGAGAAGCCTCCTGCAACGGGGTTGAGATGCCGAATTCGCTCCAAAAGCGGCGTATACATGGCGAACTATTGGGTTGCCGGGTCGCGGGCGAAGCGATCGACGGCTTTGTCGCTTAATTCCGCTATTTTCAGCTTGATTGCATCGGGGTCGGCGATATCGTCCATGATGAATTCCTCTTCCTCGCCGGCGCTTTGCACACGGATGCGGCCAAATTTTAAAAGTGTGCGCAGAAGTCCGTTGATTTCAACGGTAATATCCTGGATCCGATCGAGGCGGATCATGCCGACTTCGCGGTGGAAAAAACTTTTCTGTTCGAGATTCATGACATGCTTGTCGGTGACAACCCAAAGATCGAGATAGTAGTTTGTCCAAAAAACGAAAAATAAGAGCCAAACCACGAGCGCCCACAGGGCGCCCAGTGCCAAGGCAAGATGTCCCTGATCGCCTGGCACAGTTATCGCATGCAGATAGCCGTTGGCGAACCAGATAGCAAACGGCGCAACCAGAAGAACAAGCATGAGCGCAACCTGGCGAGCCAGAACAAACCAGTGCTTGCGAACCTTGAGAACAATCGTTTCGCCGGGTTGAAGATCGATCATAGGGACGCCAGATACCAGCGAATACCGGCCAGCGCGATGATTGCCAAGAGCGCCGTCACCGAGGTATATACCAGGGTTACCAGACTGACTTTGACAAGGTCGTAGCCGTAATGCTTCCAGTGGTAGAAGAAAATAAACGTCATAACGAGCGTCACAACCATTGTCGCCGCGAACAGCAACCACAGCGCTGTTGGAATAATGCTCGCGTGGCTGCCAAACAAGCGCACGGCAGAAAAGAAAGGAGGCATGCCGATATGATAGCAGGCCTGGGGCAAAATAAAAAGTTCGTGCCGTACGCCGGCAGATACACAGCAAAGCCCCGCATTCGCGGGGCTTTGCTGTGTATCAATTTTGCATAGTTAACCAGGTCCGGGAGAACATTTATAACCTGTACTCCCATCGGTTTCCGATTTCGGCTTCGGATCAGCCTGGTGAGGTTTCCCTCGAACCAATCGACATCATTTTTGCGAAGGATAGAGGTTGGATGTGAAAAATTAGAAAACTAATTCTTCCCATCTTTCGCCTCCCACTTCTAACCTTTCGTGCACTCAAGAAATGTATTTCTTGAATAGAAAGGAGGTGATCCAAGAGCAGCTTCCGCTACCCTTGCCTTGTTACGACT
>CAYQNM010000015.1:0-16686 GCA_964419015.1 uncultured Candidatus Saccharibacteria bacterium
GCCCAGACGGTCGTGCAGACGCTCCGGGCGACGGGTGATATCATCGCGCAGGGGATCAAGAAAACCTACTACGCCACGGCCGACCTGTTCCCGGGCCACAACCTGGCGGTGATGGCCGAGAACTGGGCTTCGCGCGAGATCCAGATTGATTCGAGCGTGACCGACGAACGTGCGTCGCTGTTCCGCGGCTCGGATGCCAAGGCCGCCGACCAGTCCAAGGTTGATCTCGCAGACAATGGCGCGTACCTGGCGACCTACGGCGTGGACTCCACGAGGGGAGAGATCCAATTGAGCGGCAGTTCCGACATTTCCGGCGGAGAAGCGAAAGTGTTCTTTGACTTCTCATTCACCTCGATCATTTCAGACAAGGCGCCTATCCGCGTACTCCTGACCCCGACGACGACCATGCAGGGCCAGCTTTATGTGGCGACCAAAACGCCGTTCGGTTTCGTGGTGAGGGAATTGAACGGTGCTGACACCGGTACGTTCGACTGGCTCGTGATCGCGCGCCGGAAAGGATATGACACGGATATCACCACGCCTTCCCCCTCGCCGGATGGTTCGACCCCTTCGACAAGCTCAGGGCAAGAGAGCTCACCACTCCCTTCGGTCGGTCCCTCGCCATCAGAAACACCTTCGGAGACACCAGCTCCGATTGTAACTGAATCGCCGTCTCCGTCGCCGGAGGAGTTACCTGTCGTGAGCTCTGAACCGTCTCCTACTCCTGAAACGACGGTTTCGCCAGAGCCGTCGCCCAATCCATCCGAAACGCCCGTTCCGTAAGCCAAACTGTGGATAATCTACATTTCCGATGAGCTATAGTTATGGTAACAATAAGCTAAATCAGCGGGTAAACGGTTTGCGCATGGATACGGAATGCTCCATGCGCAAGGAGTTGCGCGCTTCATTGAATGCGAATTAACTTTTTAGGAAGAAAGGATCCTGATGCCGGGTCGATTGCCGATGTCCAGCCCGAAGCCCTGTTGGCCGTTCGCCTGACGCCAGTCGAAGCTGCGGCTAAGGCCGCGCCGTATCTAGCGGTAGTCCGTTGGATCGTCGGTATCGTAATTTTTCTGGTTCCGCTGTTCTTTTTGCCGTGGACGTCGAATATCCTCGAAGTAAACAAGCAGATATTGCTTGTCGGTTGTGCTGGTGTTGCTCTGATCGTGTGGCTTTTGGGTGTAATTGTATCTGGCCGGATGCGTTTCCGTCCCACGCTCTTGGATGGCCCTGTCCTGGCTGTTTTGGGAGCGACGGCCGTTGCCGCGATCTTTTCGCTTGGATGGTACCGAAGCGTTTTCGGAACGTCGGTCGGGCGGAGCGAGTCGCTCATATCAATCATCGCCTTTACGATTCTCTACTTTGCCGCGGTAAATGTTTTTGACGACTACGGGAACATCATTCGTAAGGTCCTGTCGGCTTCCATAACGATTGCTCTTGCCTATGGAGTCTTGCAAATGTTCGGAGTGTTTATCTCTCCGCTGGCGGCGACGGCGACCAGGGCTTTTACCAGTGCTGGTTCACTGAACGCACTGGGCATTGCTGCGGCGATTCTTCTGCCTCTTTTGATTACGACACGTTTGCGAAGCGAACGCATTCCATGGCTTGACGGGAGGCCGCTCGGAGTTCTTCTGGCGATTTTGATTTTGGCGGTGATGAATTGGTGGGTCTTGTGGCTGGTCGCTTTTGCTGGACTGCTCGCAGTTATCGCTTGGGACAGCGTCGCCGTTACACTTGCCCGTCGCAAGGGGGAAGGGTTCACGATGGCGCGATTCTTGGTTCCGATGTCGGTAATTGTTGTGGGGGTGTTTCTTCTGATCGTGCACTTCGGTTTTCCCGCGGTCAAAAAGCATATCCCCGTCGAAATTGCTCCCAATTTCAGTTTTTCAGCCGACGTCACACGTTCGGTTATCCAGGAAGACCTCATGACCGGCTACGGTCCGGAGCAATTTTCCCTGGCATTCGACCGGTATGGCGCTGCGCGGCTAGCAAACACGAATCTCTCCGGTGCCAAATTCTTCGATAGCACGGCGCAGATATTCAACTTTGTCGTACAGGGCGGATTATTGATGGCCCTGGCAATCCTATTCCTTTTTGTCTCGGTCGGGCGCGCCCTTGTGCGCTATCGGGATGCTGTCCGCAACCATGACTCCCGAACCAGCGAGGTATCCGGTATCTTCGCCTCGTCCGTCGCGGCGCTGGTTGCCGTGTGTGTATACCCATTCAACGTGACGCTCATGCTTGTTTTATACGCTTTGCTGGTGGTTCTTGCGTTGGCCGTTTCGACGGAAGAACCCCGAGTTGTCTCCATCGAAGAAAAGCCGACGTACTCCCTGGCGTCATCGCTCGGATTTATTGTCGGACTCATCGGGGTTCTCACGGGGTTGTATTTCATATCGGTCAACTATGCCGCCGACGCCCAATATGCCCAGGCCTCCCGCACGAAGAATAACGACGCGGTTATCGACCGCTTGACGCAGGCGATCGGCTGGAACGGCAACGACGACCGATATTATCGTTCTCTTTCCCAGGCGACGCTCGTTCAAGCAAGTCAGGAAATCAACCGGCCAGCCGATGCTGGCGATACCCAGCGTACAACGCGTATTCAGAACGCGTTGAGCTCTGCGATCGCGCTTGCGAAGCGAGCAACCGAGATCAATCCCCGGGAAGCCGACAACTGGTCCAATCTCGCCACGATCTACCAAAATCTCCTGGGACTGGTTCAGGGGGTCGACAAGCTTGCCGAAGACGCATACACCCAGGCTTCCCAACTTCGACCAGGCGACCCAGCCTTCTTTAACCAGATCGGTTCTTTGTATCTTATCAAAGCGGATTTGGTCAGGCAGATCGCCCGTTCCGCCGGCGCTCAAGCCGACCAGCTGAATCAAGAAGCCGACCGCTCCTTGGGACAAGCCGAACAATATTTCCGCAAGGCCATTGATGCCGCAGACAGCTTTGGTCTTGCCATCTACAATTTGGCGATCGTTTACGACCGACAGGGGAGGATCAACGATTCCATCAAACAACTGGAAAAAATCTTGCCCTATAACACCGATCAGCCGGCCATCTTGTTCGAACTGGGACTTCTCTACTACCGGGCAAATCGGAAGAACGAAGCATTTGGCGCCTTCGATCGCGCAGTGGTGCTCTCGCCCGAATTCGCCAACGCTCGGTGGTATCTGGCGCTTTTGTACGAAGAACGCCGCGATCTTCCCTCGGCAATTGCCCAGCTAGAAAAGATTTTAGAAACGAACAAGGACAATCAGACCGTCCTGGTAAAACTTCAGGAGCTTCAAAAGGGTAAAACCGAAATTCCGCCGGGCAAGATTACCGACCAAAAACCTCTTCACTGATGAACGTGCCGTCCGACAAGCTCCGACATCTCGCAATCGCCGCTTGTGCGGCGATTGTTAGTGCCGCGGCACTTGCGCTTGGCGTGATCCTCGTGCCGGCTCGGTTCGGAGCTCCCTTGACCGAGATAACAATTTCGGGGGGCCAGGGCGTCTCGGCCATCGCCACTCAACTGAAATCCGCCGAATTGATTAGAAGCCAATGGCTCTTTATTCTCTATACCCTGGCGATCGGCCAGGAGTCGCACTTGCAGGCCGGCCGCTATCTTTTGTCTCCCTCCATGAACATCCCGGAGATTGTGCAGACGCTTGCTAGGGGCTTGGCGGAGTCCGACGATATCGAGATCGTGATTCCGGAGGGTTTCAATGTCTGGGATATCGATACGGCGTTGTCTAATGCCCGGCTTGCCGTTCCCGGACGGTTTGCGCGACGTTTTTTGTCCGAAGAAGGATATCTGTTCCCCGACACCTATCGCTTCGCCAAGGATGCGTTGCCGGATGACATTGTCCGGATTATGCGGGCTGATTTTACGGCAAAAGGCGGGGGAGTGAACAGTCGCGCAGTAACGATAGCTTCGATTCTTGAAAAAGAGGCCAAGAGTCCCGAAGATATGGCGCTGGTTGCGGGTATTATCCAAAAGCGCATGAGTCGTGGAATGCCGCTTCAGATCGATGCGACAGTGGCTTACGGATGGTGTATTCGCCGCATGGTCAACTTCAGCCGGACTACCTGCAATGTCGCGCAAGCACCCATTGCATCCGAAATCGGCATAGACGGGCCGTACAATACCTATATTCGCAAAGGTCTTCCGGCCGGGCCGATTTCTAATCCGGGTACGATAGCTTTGTCCGCCGCCCTCCACCCCAAAGACTCGCCCTACCTGTACTATTTGTCGACGCGCGATGGCTCGAAGATAATCTATGCTCAAACCTCACAGGAACATCTCGCCAACCGTCGAAAGTACCTGGGCTTTTGACCCGAACTATTGCATTTTTTTCTCGTTTTGCTACAATATCTGGACTAACCGTAGACAGGGTGCAATCAATAAGTCGCCCCGAGGCAGAACCTCTTTGTTGAGGTACTCAAGGTCGACTGCGGTAAGCAGTTTTTCGTTTTTACGAAGGTAAAAACGCCCTGAGCCAGCAGGCGAAGGGGAAGGAGTAACCGCTATGAAAACAAAAGCACAGAAAAAAGAAGAGCTGAAAAAGCTCGAAGAAAAGCTTCCCGCATCCGCGATCGCGGTCTTTACGACGTTCGCGAAGGTGGGAGAAAAGGGCTTGTCCGTCGCTCAAATGCAAGAACTCAAACGGGCCATGCGCAGCATGGACTCTGAATACCTGGTTGCCAAAAAGTCGCTGATCGGGTTGGCGGCACGGCACCTCAAATACGATGGCGTTGACGTTTCCGCCATGGACGGATCTGTTGGTATCGTCTTGGGGCATCACGACGCCTACGCAATCGCCAGAAAACTTTACGAGTTTTCTAAGAAGAATCAGGCGTTTCAGTTTGTTGGCGCGGTCATGGAAGGCGCTTTTCTTGCCAAGGACAAGCTTCTTGAAATGGCCCTTATGCCGTCCCGTGATGTTCTTTTGGGCCGCCTGGTCGGCATGCTGACCTATCCCATGCGCGGCTTGGCAGTGGCATTGAGCCAGATTGCCGAAAAGAAGTCGGTTGTAACCCTGTAGTAACTACTCAGAAATGATTCAGCCGAGCGCAGTTCGAGGCGCAGGCGAGGAACGGAGTGAGCCGTACTAGAGGTACGGTGAACGAGTACCGGAGGCGGCAGGGCGCAAGCCCGTAGCCGCATACCTGCAACGAAGAAATGCGCCGGATCAATCATTTATAAATATGGATAAAACACAATTTCTAGAGCAAGTCGAAAAAATGTCCGTTGCCGAGCTCAACGAGCTGGTGAAGGCATTGGAAGAAAAGTTTGGCGTATCGGCCGCAGCGATGGCCGTTGCGGGTCCGGCCGCAGGCGGCGCCGCCGCCGAAGCCGTCGAAGAGAAAGATTCGTTCACGGTTGTTTTGAAGGATGCCGGCGCGCAAAAGATCAGCGTTATTAAGGTTTTGCGCGAGTTGACCGGACTGGGACTCAAGGAAGTCAAAGACCTGACCGATAAAGTCCCCACGACCGTTAAAGAAGGCGTCAAAAAAGCCGACGCCGAGGAGATGAAGAAAAAGCTCACTGAAGCCGGCGCCACCGTAGAACTCAAGTAACCAAAAATACGGATTGATCTTCGTAATTGATTACTAAGCAAAAGACCCCGGAAGGGGTCTTTTGCTTTTTGACTTTCTTTGTGTTTTAATGGGGGCTAGTTCTTATAGGGAGAGAACAAGTGAAATTAAACAGAATCGACCATGTCGCAATAATCTGTTCGGATTATGCGAGGTCAAAAGATTTTTATGTGAATATTCTTGGACTGGAAGTGCTTCAGGAAGTTCACCGGGCAGAAAGACAATCATATAAGTTAGATTTAGAGGTAAATGGTTTATACCAGATTGAATTGTTTTCCTTCCCTCGGCCTCCGGAGAGACTTACCAATCCCGAAGCCAGAGGACTAAGGCATCTAGCTTTTCAGGTTAATGATCTGGATGTAACCGTAGCTGAACTAAAACAAAAAGGAATTACCACAGAAGAAATACGCTTAGACACAACAAGAAATAAAAGGTGTGTTTTCTTTCAAGACCCAGACGGATTACCGATAGAACTTTGCGAAGCATAAAACCCCATACGGGGTTTTAGTATTCTGAAAGTTCTCTCGATGGTTGCTTATAATTGCACGTATGTGCAATTATAAGCAAGTTGTGCGGTATGACTGGTACGTGTGACTGGTATATATGACTGGCGAAGAATTTGCTCGTCTAGAATCTTGCAGAATTTCTTAAGCTCGCCACATTGAATGCAAGGTGTTAACAACGCTTGCAAAGAGTACCTATTATTTTCCCATGAAGAAGCCCGCTCGAAGCGCTGCTTCTCGCGGGCGTTATTGAAAGCGCAGGTGATCCAAGAGGGTATCGTGGATTTCTCTCATATCGCACCAGGCCGTCGCAGTTTTTTCGATACCGGGGTTGCCGATGACGAGTCGCGATCCAACCCAGCTACCATCGTTCCAACCGAAATGATATCTGACACTCTGCGATGTCTTTTCATGGAGTGCCGTTACTTCGAGATAAGTGTCTCCTTGGTGGAAATCCACGACATGATACAGGCCGTCGGTGTCCAGGATCGTTCCTCGATACTCGCCATCCAGCTTTCGCTTCTGGAGACGGCCCGTGAAAAGGTGCGGTATTTCCGGTGGTGGAGTTTCGCCGATTGCTTTTTGAGCAAATCCACCCAGCGGTCCGGGTGGGGCGAGGTACTCTCCGTAGATGAAAAGAGCCATGGATGCCTCCTTCATGTCTGATATGCGCCTGGAGCATGATACACTATTTTCGGGAGAACTTCAAACCGCCCTTTTGGGCGGTTTGAATATGTGGGACACGGGAACACTATTACTGTGCCTTCCAGATTTTGTTGTCGCTGGTAAGGAAAGAGATTGTCCCGTCTGGAGAGACTGCGGCGGAAACGATGGTTTGCTCGGTGTCGATCTTGAGGGTTTTGACCACCGTGCCCAGTTTTTTGTCGATCAGGTACATCCGGCGCATGGCGCGATCAACGAGTGCAAGCGTCGGAGAATCAGAGGCAGCCAACAAGATCTGACCAGGGGAAACAGTCAGGGATGTTTCCGTTTCGCTTATCTTTTCTCCACGAAAGTAGGCGGCCAGAGTTCCGGATTGTGAGAGGACGTAGATATTTCCTTCAACGGCCATGAGCGCGGGGTTTGCCGGCAGGGTGCCTTTCTTGAGCCAGGCCGTTGCTTGAGATCCGCCCTTAGAAGCATCCGCGATTTTTTGAATTGTCGTGTCGGTGAGGAAGTAAAGGTTGTCGGCGTAGAGGGAGAAGGCTCCGATGTTTGCCGGAACGGTGACCGAGGAAACGGCCAAGCGGTTATTCTTTGGAATTCCGATATGGCCGCTGTTGGTGTCGATCAGCGCAAATGACTCATCGGTGCTGAACATGGCATTTGGTTTAAAATCCTGGCTGGCCGGGTCGATGGTGCTGTTACCGGATTGTGCGATGGCTAGAACGTGGCCTTTGCCTTGAGCATCGGCGACGTAAGCATACGTCGTGCCCTTGATGGCGGCGATCATGCTCGCTTGGCCTTGGTCTGCCGGAATTGCATAGATCAAGGTCGGAACGACGGTCTGCGCTTGGTCAACGGTATCCAACGCACCGGTCAGTTGGGTCCGTACGTCGGCTACTTTGTCGGCAGTCAGTCCCGTGAGGGTTTCCAGTGAAGCGACCAAAATGGCGCGGGCGCTTGTGCGATCGTTTTGGGCGAGTTTGGCGCGGGCGAGTTGAAGCGCATTTTCGGCGTTTGAGACGGCGGCGTTGACAGTCTTTGTTTCCGGACTGACCCAAAAGATCGATTTTGCGACGAAAGCCCCGCCGACGATGGTGAGGGTTAAGAGGCCGGCCAGAAGCGCTTTATACTTGATGTGAAGATTATTGATACGCATACGATGGATAAAGGTTAGCAAAGGATTATGCTTTTTGCCAAGGGCAAACTCGCTGGCGATGATGCGGGGCATTTCGTCGTATTCGGCAGGTGAGGGGGAATCGGGCACTGACACGGGGGCTGGCGGTTCGGCTGGTGTGGGAGAAGTGGGCAAAACCGGTTTTGGTTGGGGAGTTGAAACGGCGAGAGCGGCTGCCCGCTTCGTTGTCCTGCTCGCCGAGGCAGGACGGGCGACGACGGTTTCTTGAGCGGCGAGCTCTTCGGGTTGAATTTTGGGAGCGACGGCGGTTTCCTTGATTTGCGCCAGGGCGATATGCAGTCCGCCGCATCCAAAAGACGCTTTTTCCGCCTTGATAGCATTAAGTTTTTCGATGAAGGCGTCTGAAGACAGTTTTAGCAAAGAGTCTTTAAGGAGGCGTTCGCGGGTTGCCGTGGCGCGCGTGGGATAAAAGGCAAAAATCCGGTCGTCGGCAGAGACCTGCCCGGAGATGATGTTTGAAAATTGCTTTTCCTGGACATGTTCCTTGCTGAAAAGCTCGATGTTGTTGAGGACATCGACGGTGCGATCATTGCGCGCCAGGAGGACTTTGAATTTTCCCAGCTTGGAGATGAGCATTTGTTCCCCGGCAATGGCGAAAACGCCGATGTTGATGCTCAAGCCTTTGTTTTTGAAGAATTCTTCGACGACTTCGTTGATCTTTTTAAGCGTTGCCGTGAACGCTTCGCGAGGAGTGGTGCTCGGCTTGGCATAATATTCGCGTTTTGCCAGCGCCGAGATGAGGTTGACGACATAGGCCATGTCGTCGGTCTCGTGGGAAACATTGCCGACGACGAACAGATGCCCAAGTGCTCGAGATCCAGCGGTGTCGGGGGCGTACGCGAATGCATCGGTGTATCCGTCGACTGTTCCTCCCTTGAGAGAAATCTCTTGTGCGGTCGGTTTAAGGTAGATTTTTTCCATGAAACGGGAAGGTTGCTTTTTCGGGAGTGTTCGGCTACACTCATTCTAATCAAACGCCCCTCGCTGTGTCAAAGAATATCCTGGATAACCTGTTCGGTTCCAAAGCACGGGTGAAGATCCTCAAGTTTTTGTTTCGCAATTATCCCCAGCCCGTAAGCGTCCGCGAGCTGGCCCAGCGGGTGCAGGAGCCGATCTTCATCGTCAACCGCGAGATAAAAATGCTCCGGGATATCCGCCTGATCAGAAAAAAATAACCATGGCATCGAAACGCTCACAACGCAAAAAAAGGGCAATCGTGCGGCACGCTCCCTTGTCGTCAGTTGCCACCGCCAGCAGACCCAAGGATCAGTACTATCTCAATCCGGAATTCGAGTTTCTTGAAGAACTTCGGTCGCTTATCTTGACCGCGTCTCCTGCGGAAAAAAATCGCCTCACCAAGCGCATCTCCGGCCTGGGTTCGGTCAAGTTGGCGGTCATTTCTGGTATTTTCTTGAACAACCCGGACAGCAACGTCGAGACGAATCCCGTTGCTGATCTTTTGGTCGTTGCCGACGACATCAATCGCAAAAAACTCAACGCATTTCTCAAGGCTCTGGAAGCCGAGGTTGGACGAGAGATTCATTTCAGTTTGATGGAAAAAGAAGAATTCATCTATCGGTTCGGCATGTTCGACCGATTTGTGCGCACGCTTCTGGAAGGTCCGCACGAAAAAATCATCAATCGACTCGGGATTTGAGACACAAGAGCACCCTTAGCTCAGCGGTAGAGCGCTTCGTTCACATCGAAGAGGCCATAGGTTCGATCCCTATAGGGTGCACCAGAGAGGAAACTTCCCGCTAGAACTCGTCCGCGCAGTTATTGACACAGAACTTAACTTTATGTTACGGTAAGCGGAATTGAGGGAGAAGGAAAGAACAAGGAAAGGAAGATGAATCAACCGAATGCCGAGAGCCTACAGGCACTCCGAGAGCTCGGAGAAAGCCAGTTCGGGGAACTTTGCAAAGACAAAGTAGTTATGGCGATCGCTTCCTGCGGGGTCGTGGATCTCGACAAATCGATAGCTGCATACCGGGAGGCTCAACGCAAGGTCAAAGAGACAAGAACGGAAATCAAAAGTCTCAAGGCCAGAATCGCTACACTTAATACGGAAGCGGGGATGCTGGAGTCACGGGCAGAACTCCTCCTTGCGCAGGAGAGGGAACTTGCCGGCGTTACCATTCTCGATACCGTCGCCATTCTGAAAGTCTTATTCAGTCTCGTTCGCGAGATCGAACAGGCAATCTGCATGGGACGAGGTTACGTCGAGGGGCGTTGCGGATTCGTGTTCTATCAACTGCCGTTCCTGGAGCGGTTTATTCTTCCGGCCTTGGCAGGCAACCTCCCGTCGGAGTGGGCAGCGGACGATATGTGGGCGGCCGGCCTTGATAGGCAAATCACGCAACGGATTGCGCCCTATTGGCTAGAATCTTCATGGAAACACTCGTTCATCGAGTTGAAGAAAAACCTTTCGCCGGAGCAGTGGCATATTCTGGTCGCCGGTATCTGCGAGAGCGAGCGGTGCACTATTGACCAACTCAAAGAGCTCATCACGCAATTGCGTGAGAAATTGAAAGGATGGCCTATAAAGTGGCAAAATAGTTTTGGGACCAGTCTCGGGGGAGTGCTTAGGTAAAGTAACCTTCCAGAACCTGGTCGCATTACATAACGGATAGTCGCCAGTTACCAGAGCCACCGCGCAGCGCGAGGGCTCTTTTACTTTTTAGAGAATAGTGCCAACGAAAAAGGATGGGGAGATTTCTCTCCCCATCCCGTTATAATACCCAGCGACGAATAAACTTAGACGCGAAAAACCGTCGTAACTCTCCGTAGGTTTTGATCTCCTTGGGAAACAGGACCCGCAGATGGCAACTGCGACATACGATTGCGTCGTGGGTCCTTGTTGCTCGCATGCGATCCATCCAACTGTTGCAGAACTCGTGAACGCCTACGCAGGAACCCAGGTTGTTGGTATCTCTGGTATGATCCACGAAGTAGCCGCCGGAAGGCGGGTACTCCCGCAGGAAGTCGCCATCGCCAGTCAATGGGATCGGCTCAAGGGGGATGCTACGTTCGATCTCGTGCCGGATCATCTCGATTTGACCTTGGAGATTCCTTTCTCTGGTCCCCTTGACGAGAGACAAAGCGCCGTCAAGCCATCCTGTCGCGTGGTAATGGTCATCGCCATCCTGGTCGATCACCTTGTAAGGACAATAGCTATTGATCGGATAGGTCTCGCCGGTACTGCTCCCATCCTGGTCGCGGTAGTGTCCAACAAGCTTTCCGGGGACAACTTTTGTTGGATTAAATCCAGCGGCGGAGACGGTTGCAAAGAGAATCTGGACTTCATCGGCGGGAAGTTTTTCGACCTCATTCCAGTTATACTTAAGGACCAGATCAACAAACGCTACGGCAACGTCGGTTGTTTCCATACAATCCCCTTGTCAGTGTGCTGACTGATGAATAATTATGCATTAGACCGAGAAAAAGTCAAGAGGCACGTCCTGCTTGCCACGGTGAGAGGAGATTGACGAAGGAGGGGTTATTTCGTAGTGTCTTGTTACGTTGGCTTTTTGACAAGGGGCTTGAGATGCCTAAAACGGATCTCGTTATCTTCGATTGGAACGGAACGCTTACCGACAAGACAAAAGAGCAGGCTATCGCGTATGGTTCGGTTTGTGAGATTTTCAGGCAGTACGGAATTCCCGTGCCCCCGCCGGAAGTCTATTATCGCGAGATTTCGAGCGATTTCATGCGTTCTTTTTACTGGCCGCACGGTATTCCGAAAACTGCGACTATTCACGAGCTCAATATCATCCGCGAAAAATACTTTCATGAGCATTGGAATCCCGACGTGCTCAACGAGGACGCTCGCGAGATTCTTCTCTATCTCAAGAGGCGAGATATTCCGGCGATTATCGTGAGCTCCGAGGTAAATTCGCTCCTGATCAAGGGCATCAAGGAAGCAAAACTCGACAATCTTATTGCGATGTACTGCTCGGAATGCTGGCCGCAAAAAAAGCCCTTCCTGGAGCAGGCCGTCAGGATCATGTCCCTAGGGAACATTTCTCGATGTCTGTTCGTTGATGATCATCCAGTCTGCGTCAGAGATGCAAAAGAGCTGGGGATGGTCGCCGTTGCGTATACCCGGGGATATTGTCCGGAGGAGGAGTTTCTCAAGCTCAAACCGCCGCCTGATTTTTTGATTTCCAGGCTTTCTGACCTCCAGAGCATCATCAGGTAACGCCCATCGGCCGCAAGGCCGATTTTGTTTAGGTTATCCACATTGCGCTTATCAGATAAAGTGGGGTATACTCTCTATAGAGTGTTACAGAGTGGTAGAAAGTGCATTCCCTGTGGATATCATGCTCATTGGTGAATACGCCCACAACCTAGATTCCAAAAAGCGCCTCGCGATTCCATCAAAATTTCGCAAGGAACTAGGCGATGGAGCGGTGTTGACTCGTGGGCTCGATGTCTGTTTATTCGTTTTTCCCTCGTCGCGTTGGCAGATTTTGGCGGAAAAGCTGGGCAACATGCCCATCGGCCAGCAGGACACCCGTTCGTTTGCCCGCCTTATGCTTGCTGGAGCGGTTGAGGTGGATTTCGATTCGTTGGGCAGGATTTTGATACCGGATTACCTGAAACAATATGCTGGCTTGGAACGAGCGGTGACCGTGGCGGGAGTCTACAGTCGTTTGGAAATTTGGGAGACCGCCCGCTGGGAGGCTTATAAATCGAATCTTGAGAAAAATTCGGATGCGATTGCGGAAAAACTGGGAGAGGTGGGAATAATCTAGTTCCATTTTACAACATGAAGCATATGCCGGTTCTTGTGGAAGAAGTTGTCGCGTACCTGGCTCTGAAACCGGGCGAACGGTTTGTTGATGCGACTCTGGATGGCGGAGGGCATACCCGTGAGATCCTTGCGCGCTGTCCGGGAGTGCAGGTGCTGGGCATCGAATGGGATCCCGACGAAGTGCGGGAACTCAAAGAAAACGACCCTGACCTCGCGGCGCGCATCGAGATCGTCAACGACAGTTACGTCCACATTGCCGAGATCGCCAAGGAACGGGGGTTTGCTGCCGACGCGATTCTTTTCGACCTGGGAGTTTCCTCGTGGCATTACGCCCAGAGCGGGAGAGGATTCTCGTTCAAGAACGATGAGCCGCTCGACATGCGATTCAATCCCGAGACCAATCCGCTCACTGCCGCGCTGATCGTGAACACGGCAGACTCGCAAGAACTGGAACGGATATTGGTCGATTATGGCGAGGAGCAATTCGCCCACGAGATTGCTTCGGCCATTACTCACCATCGCCGCGCCCAGCCGATTCGTACAACGCATGAGCTGGTTATGGTTGTGGAGGGTGCGGTTCCCGCATGGTACAAGCGCCGCAAAATCCATTGCGCCACCAAGACGTTCCAGGCGCTTCGCATCGCGGTGAACGCCGAACTTGAAAACGTCCGCACCGGCGTGGCGTCCGCCATCGAGGCTCTGAAACCTGGCGGCAGGCTTGCTGTCATATCGTTTCAGGGCGGGGAAGACAAGATCGTGCGGGAACTCTTCAAGGCCCAGGCAAAAGCTGGCACGATCTCCTGGGTCACGCGCGATACGATCAAGCCGGCGTGGGAGGAAATAAAATCCAATCCGCGCGCCCGAAGCGCAAAAATGAAAATTATTCAAAAAATAACACCGGAACGATAACCGCATTGAGCAGGAATGCCTCAATGGGATCGAGTGAAACCTTCTCAAACATTTATCAAATCCTCATATACCTCGGCCGTTTCTTTGGTGCGCCTATCGGGAGTCGCACGAATCAATATCGTCCTGGCATGTCTTGCGGCGATGCTCCTGGCTGCCTATGTCGCCCAGGCGAATATCGTCGCGGCAAGCTCCTATCAGACGGAACAGATGGAAAGCCGCGTTGCGGCACTGGCCGAAGCGAATGGCACGCTTGAGGCCCGGCAAGTCGAGGCGGAGAACCCTTCTGCTCTGATCGAATTCGCGCAACAGCGCGGTATGGTTCTGGCCAAGGAGGCCGAATATCTCTTTGAAAACGGACGTGTCGCTCTGCGCTGATCCGTATGGTAGGATACTCACAGCATGAAGCGGCAACAGTACACGCGCATTACTTCCGTGCTCGTTATCATCTCTCTTTCGTTTGGCGTACTGGCATACCGATTGTTCATCCTCGCATATCTCAAACATCCTTTTTATTCCCGCTCGGCGCAGGCCCAGAGCGAACATATCAGCAACGTCCTTGCCCGGGGGACGATTTATTTTACCGATAAAGACGAAACACTGACGGCTGCAGCGGTCAACAAGAAGTTTCCCGTCGTTTCGGTGACGGGGAGCCGTATCGACCAGGCGCGTGTCCAAGACATAGGCGAACAGATCGCCCGCGCCGTTGATCTTGCTCCCGATGCGATCATGCCGGCGCTCCGGTCAGTCGGCGATGGCGCTCGGATCATTCCCAAGCGTCTGACTCCCGACCAAGTCTCCCGCATCAAAGACCTTCATCTGCGCGGCGTGGACGTGTCGTATCAGATGGACCGCTTTTATCCCAACGACCAACTTGCGGCTGATGTCCTTGGTTTTTTGGGATACGGTGAGAATGGCCGTTCAGGTCAGTACGGCGTCGAAGCGTTTTATGATGCGGACCTTTTCGGGCGAGCTGACGATCTTGCCAAGAGTGCGAAAGCCGGTATTTTTGCTCCCGTAGGGAGATTTTTGTCGGGTGCTGGAGCCCACGGGTCTCCTCGGGATGATCGGCCCGAGGATATTGTTTTGACGATTGATAAGAATATCCAGGCGTTTGTCGAAACCAGGCTGGATGAGGTGCTCCAAAAATGGAACGCCGCTTCGGGAAGCGTGATCGTGGAGGATCCCATGACCGGCAAAATCCTGGCGATGGCCGACCGACCGAGCTTTAATCCCAACGACTATGGATCGGCGAAGCCGGAAGTGTTCCTGAATGCCTCGGTTCAGCAAATTTTCGAACCAGGGTCCTCGTTTAAGCCTGTCACGATGGCGGCGGGCCTTGATCTTGGCGATGTTGCGCCGGATACGACCTATCAGGATACGGGTTCGGTGGACATTGACGGCTATGTGATTAAAAACTTCAACGAAAAGAGTTTTGGCGTTCAGACGATGACCCAAGTGCTTCAGAATTCGCTCAACACCGGAACGATGTTCGTCGAAAATAAAATTGGCAATGACAACTTTTTAAGTTACGTCATCAATACGGGTTTTGGCCAGCGAACGGGGATCGACCTGCCCGGCGAAGTCAGCGGGGATATCACTAATCTCTACAGTGGGCGGAAAATCAACTATCTGACCGCCTCGTTCGGCCAGGGCATCGCGGTTACGCCGCTTCAGTTGGTCGGGGCGTATGCCGCCATCGCCAACGGTGGCAAGCTGATGCGTCCGTATGTCGTTGCAAAAATAATCACCGAAGGTGGCGCCGAAACCGTGACGAAACCCGAGATCAGCGGTATTCCCTTTACCGAAAAAACGGCGGCCAAATTGCGGGCCATGCTTGTCAATGTCGTCGAAAAAGGATTTGATAAGGCACGGATAAAGGGCTATGCCCTGGCCGGTAAAACCGGAACCGCCCAGATTCCCGACAGCCATGGCGGCTATCTTGAAAAACAATATATTCACACGTTTGCGGGGTTCGGGCCTGCGGATGCCCCCCGGTTCGTTATTTTAATCAAGATGGAACGGCCCCAGGGAATTACGTTCGCCGCGGACAGTTTGTCGCCCGTCTTTCGGGATATCGCTGGTTACCTTATTAACTACTACGCCATACCGCCATCGCAATGATATATTCTTTTTTGCAAAAATCGCTGATCGCCGTCGCGCGCCTGTACGTCTGGCGGCATAAGCCGACGATTGTCGCTGTCACCGGGAGCGTGGGAAAAACATCGGCGAAAGAAGCCATCGCTTGCGTTCTCAAGCGCCGCATGCCGGTCAGGATGAATGGCGGAAATTTGAACAACGAATTGGGAGTGCCGCTGACGATCTTGGGCGATTGGACGGAGCGATATTATGCCCAGGGCGGGACCGTTGGTTTTTGGTTCCGGGTCGCCGTCTCCGGTCTCTGGGGGCTTCTCGCGTCTGCGAACTATCCGAAGGTTCTAGTATTGGAGTACGCTGCCGATCGTCCCGGCGATATCGAAAAACTGGTGCGCTGGTTTAAACCGCATATAAGCGTCGTCACCGCGATAGGGGAGATTCCCGTGCATGTGGAGTACTTTTCTGGACCAGAAGCTCTAGCAAGGGAAAAGTCCCAGCTTGTCCGGGCTCTGGGTCCGGACGATTATGCCGTACTGAACGCGGATGATCCTGTTGTGTCCGTTATGCGGGAGAACACCAGGGCGCACATCCGAACCTTCGGATCCGATGGCCTCGCCAATATCAGGATTTCCGGCTTTGAAACCGTCATTGACGAGTCCGGAATTCCGCAAGGCGTATCGTTTAAATTGCACGATGACGGCAGTTTTGTGCCGGTCAGGATGCATGGATCTTTGGGGAGATCACAGGCTTACGCCGCGATGGCCGCCGCCGCGGTTGCCGGAATTTTTAAGATAAATCTCGTCGACATCAGTTCGGCGCTCGTGAACTACGTGGGACCCAAAGGACGACTCAAACTGCTCCCGGGTATCAAGCATACGACGATTATCGATGATACCTACAACGCGTCTCCCGACGCGACACTGCTTGCGCTGGAAACGCTGGAACAGATACCGGCCCGCCGCCGCATTGCGGTG
>CAYQNM010000015.1:16786-18768 GCA_964419015.1 uncultured Candidatus Saccharibacteria bacterium
ATGCGCATGGAAAAAATCGTCGAGGAGATCATGGCTGAACCGGAGCGAAAAACCGAGCTTCTTGTGCGCCAGAGTCGGACATGGCAGAATGGGTGAGCCATCACATCGGGGGTTCTTGTGACGGAAGAAGAGATCCATGCCGCAGCCGAGGAAATCTTAAAAAGCATGGAAGATGTCCCTCTCGGGCGGCTTACACTCACAGAGGCGTTGTTTCTGTTCAAGCACTGCATGCGACGAGCGTATGATAATCCAACCATCGTCAGCGCTTTCAATGCAGACGACTTGCTCGAGCTCATCGAAATCAGCCAAGCCGTTGCCGCTCGCACTGGCCCGAACGCCAAACACTAACCCCCGCAACGCGGGGGTTCCATTGTGTATGTAGTCCAACATCCTCTGCGTAACAAAAAGTTCTCCGGGCGAGGAGAACTTGAGCGAAAATATCGGCTGATTATCGAGGATATCTCTGGTTCCATAGTTGTTTGAGTAAACGTTCGTCCAGAGGCATCATGTTCCTTGGTGAAAACGGCGGCGTGGTCCTCGCTGGAGTACCCCGATAGCGAACTCCAGGATAGTTCAATGACTTTCTGTCCGGCGAATTTCTCGTCGACATGAATGAATGGCCCGTTGTCGAGCAACCCTGGCTTTTGTCCGGCTGTCGCTTGTTTCAACGCCTCTTTCCAGGGCTGCCAGAAACTTGGATCCTGGCTAAGACAAGAGAATAGATACCCGTCGTCCTGCACGAGCGCTTCGTGGCGGTTGACGGCCAGAAACTCATCATGAGAGATTTCTTCAAGGAGCGAACTGTCCTCGTCGAGAACTCGGATAGTGTCTTCTGAAACCTCGGCATGATACTTCTTGCCCCCATACGGAACCAACTTCTCACTCCAAACGGTAAGGCCGGTCGCCGCAGGGTTTGGGATACCGGCCTCCTTGCTCAAAATTTGAATCGTTCCCCAGGGAGCAATCATGCCGTTGCGGAGGGCATAAGAATTCTTGAGATATAAACGTGCTGAACTCATCTGAATCTCCTCCTATCTGATTTTCAAGATGTCAACATTATAACATGGACTAAAGTATAAGTAAATAGCGTCGAAACAATGGCCATAAATCTGAACAGATAGTTTTAATACTATTTTGGCATGAAAAAGCCCGCCTAAGCGGGCCCCTCCTGATGTTCGGTCTTCAATCTGGCCTGTGACACATTACCACGATCGTGGTAATGTGTTACATCGTTACTGCGCTGGTGTTTCGACGATCTCTGCGAAGACTAAGTTTAGATTCTTCTCCCTCAAAGGCGACCAGATACTCTCTCCAATACGAGGGGTATAGATCCGGACCTTGCCGGACTCGTTATAGAGCCTTTTAAGTGTCAGATTACTCCCGTCAGAAAGAGTAACGAGCCAACCCTCCACCGGTTCGCGAATACCACTGTGAGTGTAATGAACGAGAAACATCTGGAGCTTAAAAGATTGAATTGTCCGAGTTTCATGCTTTTTAGCGTACTCTTCGTGGAGAACTCTTACGTTTGCCCACACAACGGCCCATACAACAGCGGCCAAGCCCGCGATCAATAGCACTGCAAAAGTGATTTGCGCCGACTCCCACATCGTTCTCCACGTCACGTCCCACCTCCACGCCAATCCCCACATTTCTTGTCCCTCGCGTACCGTTGTTAAAGTGTCCCGTGAGCATAATCGTTCACTAGCATGTTGTCAAGAGTACTGGGCATTTTCCGTTCGTCATCGTTAAGATCTGGTGACAAAGTTCACAAGATGCTCATGTAGAATTTCTTGAGCATGAATGCTTTCTGGGTCTGATTTACGCATAAAACTATGCTCCACATTCGGAATAACCAAAATCTCACCTTTTTTATTTACAATATCAGAATACATACTATAAATCTCCTTTGGAATTATCTTGTCCTCGCCAGCGTAAGCCAAGAGAACTTTTCCTTGATATTCCTGCAACAACTCAAAATCGGG
>CAYQNM010000016.1:0-17683 GCA_964419015.1 uncultured Candidatus Saccharibacteria bacterium
GCGCGCCTTCAGTCAGATGCGCCTTGATGGGTTCGAATGTCTGGCCAAATAAGTGATTGAACTTGCTGGCAATCTCGTTGGCGATGTCCAGGTGTTTGAGCTGCTCCTCGCCAGTCGGCACGAGGTTCGCCTTGTAGACGAGAATATCCGCGGCCATCAGGACGGGATAGGTGAGCAGTCCGGTGTTGTTCTGGTAGCTTTTTGCCCGCGCATCGCCGGAATGTTCCACCTGTTCGAGCTTCTCCTTGTAGGTCGGCAAACGCTCAAGCCAGCCGACGGGTGTAATGGTGCTCAAGAGCCACGCCAGCTCGGCGTGCTGGGGGATGCGGGACTGGCGCACCAGGAGCACCTTATCCGGATCCAGGCCCGCAGCCAGGTAGTCGCATGCCGTGGCTAGGATTTGCTCCTGATATGCCGCAGGATCATACGGCGTCGTAATGCCGTGCAAGTCCATGATACCGAATATCGCTTGTTCGACTCCCTCGCCGATGCTCAAGGCAAGCCAATTCTTAATGGCCCCAAGATAGTTGCCCAGGTGCAATTTTCCGCTTGGCCGCACCCCGGAGAAAATCCTTTTCATGATGTCGTTAGTATAGCGAAAAACCTTGGCATTCGCCAAGTGCCGGGAAGTCGTTGACTTCACTGCCTTGAGATGGTACTTTATACCCACTCGGAATTCAAAAGCGAGGGAAACGTGATGGCGTCTGACAATGGACAGGACGTTGTGTTCCTCGGTTCGATCGGGGACAAAATCAAACAGCTTGCCGGTTTAAAGCGCGATTTCCCCGGTGGCGCGGAAATCCAACTCTATCGGCGAACCGAGTTGAATTCCGATGACGAACAGGCCGCCCAACAGGCCATTACTGCCCGATGTGCCGAGATGGGCATCAGGACAGAGTGGCATAGGATAGAATATCCCGGAACCGAAAAAACCGAGATTTGCCTGATCGTGTCATGGGGTATCCTGCGTCCGCGGCCCACCTTGGGCCAGCCGAAAAAGGCAGAATGTGTTCCGCCCCCTCTTCTTTGCTGTCTTTGATCATTAGATGAGTTCTCTGACTGGTTCGGTTTCCAGTCTGCGTCCCCACCTTCGGGGACGTTTTTCTTTCTTTAAATACGCAATCACCCGCCACATGGCGGGTGATTCTAGGGGCAATGAGATTGAGTGAACCTGAAAAGGCAAAAGGCCCGTACAGTTCCGTTTCTGGGGACTGCTGGGCCTTTTGTGGAAGAGTTCTGGCCTATACTTCGATGATGACGGGCAGCACCATCGGGCGGCGTTCTGTTTTTTGGAACAGGAATTTACCGATATCGTCCCTGATCTGGTCTTTGAGATAGGCGAGGTTCATGGGCCGCGCCTTCTCGCTTTCGATAATCTGGCGGATTTTCTTGCGAACCTGGGTTAGCAATTCTTTTTGCTCTTTGAGATAGATGAACCCGCGCGAAATGATATCGGGACTCAATCGCACCTGGCCGGAGCGCGGGTCAACGACGGCAATAATGACGAACATGCCGTCTTCGGCAAGCACTTGGCGGTCGCGCAAGACAACATTGCCGATATCGCCGATGCCCAGCCCATCCACCATGACGTAATTGGATGGGGCTGTTTTCTTGTCGAACCACCATTTGTCCGGGGTGATATGGACGATCTGGCCATTGTCGGCAATGACGACATTTTCTTCGGGCATGCCCAGGCCGACGCCGAGCTGTCCGAGCGTGACCATCATCGAATATTGTCCGTGGTGCGGCATCAGGAATTTTGGCCGCAAGAGCTGAATCAGCTCTTTGATTTCCTCCTGGCGCGCGTGGCCGCCGGCATGGATGTCCATCATCTGGTAGTGATACACCCGGACACCCGCGCGATAGAGCATATCTTTGAGGTATTGCACACTGCGTTCGTTACCGGGAATGACGGACGAAGAAAAGATCACGCTGTCTTTTTTCTGAACCTGCAAATGCCGGTGTTCGCGGTTGACGATGCGCATAAGCGACGCACTTTCCTGACCCATCGCTCCGGTGGCGATTACCGTGACTCGGTCGCGGGGATAGTCGCTGATCTGCTCCATGGAAATCTGGGTTCCCTTGGCGATCTTCATGTAGCCCATCTCTTTGGCGATTTCAACGTTGGTCTTGAGCGACAAGCCGTCGAAGATGACCTTGCGGCCATATTTTTCCGAGAGCGTGACCAGCTGCTGCATACGGTTGATCATCGACGAGAACGTGCCGACAATAATCATGCCGGTTGCTTCGCGGAAAATGATGTCCATATTGTCGTAGATCGTCTGCTCGGAAACGGAATGGCCGGCTTTTTCGGCGTCAGTCGAATCACACATCAGGATTTGGACGCCCCGATCGCCGAATTCGCGGAACTTTTCCAGATTCACCGGCTGATCGTTCAACGGAGTCGGATCGAACTTGAAATCGGCCGTATGCACGAAATTGCCGACCGGCGTTCGAATGAACACGCCCAAATCATCGGGAATGTTGTGATTCATGTGGAAAAATTCCACCGTAAAATACTGTCCCATCGGTACAACATCTCCGTTCTTGACGACGTGGATCGGCAGTTTGGGCAGGTGAGGGAACTCGCTATGGCGTTTGAGCACGAGGTTTTTGGTCAACTCCGCGGTGTAGATGTCCGGATTGCCCAGGCGATCCTGAAGATACGGAATAGCGCCAATATGGTCCATGTGGCCGTGGGTGAGGATAAGCCCTTGGATGTGATCGCGTTTTTCTTCCACGTATTTTGTGTTCGGGATGATAAAATCAATGCCGGGCATGTTTTCATCCGGGAACATGATGCCCGCATCGATCAGGATAACCTCATCCTTGTATTCGAGCAGATAGCAGTTCT
This sequence comes from uncultured Candidatus Saccharibacteria bacterium, assembly GCA_964419015.1. Taxonomy (GTDB): domain Bacteria; phylum Patescibacteriota; class Minisyncoccia; order 2-02-FULL-40-12; family GWA2-44-9; genus CAYQNM01. The sequence goes on from CAYQNM010000016.1 coordinate 2,855, forward strand.
TGCCGATCTCGCCCAGGCCGCCCAAAGCGATAACTTTCAGCGAGGTATCCGACGTTTCCGTGTCGGCTTGCGTTGCAAATCTGCCCTCGTGAATCTGGGTAGGTGGCAGGCGCCGTTGCGTCGCTAAACGCGGGCGGCGACTATTATATTTGGAGCGCTGGCGTGAGCGGGGCCGGCGTGCCGGCTGTTCCGGCGAAGCATTATCGTGCCGCGGAGGCTGATGAGCGCTGGACGCGGTGGTTGCTACGGGCTTGCGTGTCGTGTCTTCCATAAGAATGATGGTTGGTTAGATGCGGCTGCCGCCATGCGGCGTCCGCAGGTTATATGAGGTGTGATGATGGCACACTGGTGCCCCCGACAGGATTTGAACCTGTACAGCCGTGAAGCCACATGCTCCTGAAGCATGCGTGTCTGCCAATTCCACCACGGGGGCTTTGCATGAAAAATGAACACACTTCGGACTACTGGCCGAACTGTTTTCGCAATCGCTTGAATGACTCGATCATTTCAGTATCTTCGGGATTGACATGGAGCCTTTCTGCCAAAGAAAAACTCGCCCAGAGACCGAGAATATAGCCATTGAGCACCTTTTCTACGAGCGTACCGCGAGAGACGTTGACCGTATGGGCATTATACCCTAGCTTCTCGAATAATGCAAGAGCCGCGTCGACACTGGCCAGCGTCTGGGCCGATTCCTGGTCATCACGAATGATAATGGGGAAATATACCGTCCGATCACGCTCGTTGAATCCCGCAAGCTCGTGGTGTGTCAGTTCGGGAAAAACATTCCAGAAGGCGTGGATTTTAGCATTTTCGTTAAAGAGAATCTCCCAGAGCGGGCCGAGGGATTTGACTGCGGGGGTTACATAGATGAGCGGCGTTTTGGCTCCGATGTGCTCGGCGATGATTCGTCCCTCGCTTTCCAGTCCCGCCGGATCAAGGTGTTTCGGAAGCTGTCCTTCCATGCCGATAGTGCTCGCCAGGGCGCCGATCATATATCCGACGGCAAAGCGCGGGGCAACGTTCCCGTCCGTTCCTGCAGGCAGGACAACCAGCAAAAGACTAAGCTCTTTTGCCAGAGAGCCCAAAGGACTTTCCTTTTTGGTGATGACGGCCGTATCCAGTCCCAACTCACGGCCCTTTTTACACGCCGAAAGCGTTTCGGCTGTGGCACCGGACCAGGAGACGCATACAAGCAGGTCATCTGCGGTTGCGTCATGAGGCAGTTCAAAATCGTGCCAGGGCAGGATGGCCGGATTCGCCGCTGCCAAGATTTCTGCCGGAATGCCGGAACCGCCCATGCCCGCGACAATGATACGCCGGTAATGCTTGGCGATACGAAACGGCTGGGCTGCGGCAATTCCGCTGGCGATGTGTTCGGGAATGTGGAGAATGATGTCGCGCATGCAAGTTGTGGGGATGATTACTTGAATGACCGCTTCGTATCAATATACCAGTGATTGATATTGGCGAAACGGTCTGATGGCATCGAAATGATCGCCGTGGAGAATCCGCGGATGTCCTTATTCTGGGCATACAGGTACGAGGGGCTGTACAAGAATATGGCGGGAACATCTTCGATGACGAGCTTTTGAAAGTCGTCGTACTTTTTCGCTCGGTCGAGCGGATTCAGGGTTTGCCGCGCGTCTTCCAGAATTCCATCGGCGGTCTTGTTGTCATAGAGGGCCAGATTCAAGCCGGGGTCTCGTTTTTGGGACGAATGCCACAGCGAGAAAGGATCAGGATCAATATTGAGAATTTCTCCGAACAAGAGCATCTGGTATGCGCGTTCCTTGATGGTTTGCTGAAGCTGGGAGATCGGAAGCGTCTGGATAGTGACGTCAACCCCGGCGTTTTTCCACTGGTCTTTTAAGAGTCCCGCGACCGTGGCAAGCTCCGGCCAGGTGGATGTCGTGATGGTGATGGCCAACGTGTCTTTGCCCTTGGTCAGGATGCCGTTGGCATTGGGGTTGGCCCAACCGTCCGCGGCAAGGATTTTTTTGGCGGTATCCAAATCGTATTCGTACGATTTCACGTCAGGGTTGATGTCGAGGATGCCGCCGATCAGGGGAGAGTTAACGATAACGCCGTTGTCGTCCAGGACGCGCTTTAAAATTGCTTTTCGATCAGTGGCGTAGTTCAGTGCCAGTCGGATGTTCTTATCTGCCAGTGCTTTGGATTGGCTCTGATTGATGAAGGCGGCAAAATATCGGGGGAGCTTGATACGCCGGATGGCCAGCCGGCTTTTGAACTGGAGTTTGCGGAGATTTTCAGGAGAGACGAACGCCAGACTTTGAATTTCTGCCGTATTGTAGGCCTGAATCATGGCGTCCTCGGACGGATAGAATTTGAGCTCGATGGCATCAATATGCGCGCGACCGCCATAGTGGTCTTTGTTGACCGTCAGCTTGTACGAAGCGATGTGGCCGAGCTTGTCTTTGCGGAAACTGCTGAATCGGTAGTATCCGGTGCCGATGGGTTTGAGGTTGTATTCCGACAGGGTAAAATTGATCGGTTTGACGTCTTGCCAGATGTGGGCCGGAAGAATGCCGAGGGTGAGATTGTTCAAGAACTGGGCATAGGGATTTTTGAGCTTGAACATGATCGTCGTCGCGTTCACCTTGGCGACATCGACACCTTGCCACGCTACGCGCTGGGGGCTGGCATAATCCGAATTCTGGGCCGTCTGGATGGTATACAGAACATCGTCGGCCGTGAACGGTTGGCCATCATGCCACAGTGCATCGTCGCGGAGATAGACCGTATAGGTGAGTCCGTCGCTGGAAATCTCATAGGATTTTGCAAGATCGGGTACGAGCTTGCCTTCTTCGTTATATTTCAAAAGGCCGGAATACGTCAGCGAAACAAGATCGCGATCGGCGTCGTTAGTCTGGGACAAGAGCGGATTGATGAAACGGGGTTCTCCCACGATTCCTTCGCTGAACGAACCGCCGTCGGTGGCTCGGGTCGAAGTATAGTGATAGTAGATGGCAAACGGAACCGACATGAGCGCCCCGATGCCGATCACCAGAAATGTCAGGATCAGGTAGCGTTCCCGGAACGACAGCACTTTGGGCAGGAGGCGAAAGCCTGATGCAAAAGAAAACTTTTTTGCCAAAAGCTCCCGGAAGGTTTTTTTGTCGGATGGCTCGTTGTCGTCCGGTTTCAAGCCGAAAAAGTCGTCGAGTTGGTGGTCGTTGGTACCCATTAAGAAGCGCTGTCCGGACGGGAAATGCCGGTCCGGATGCGAATAAAGCGGAGCCTTAGAGCAAGGGACGGATGATCAGCGAAGCAAGAAACAAAACGCCCAAACAAATGGTTGCGGTGAAAATGACTTTTTCAGCTCCGCGTTTGGTGCTGTACTCCAGGTGACTGCCGCCCATAAGCGACGTAATGCCGGTACCCCGCTGTTGCAGAAGGATCGTTCCGATCAAAAGGACGGCCAGGCCGATTTGCACGAACGTGAAGATTGTTTGCAGACGGGTCATTGGTTTGTTGGGTTACGAGGTGTGGGAGATGAGCAGATTGACTGCGGTCAGCACCAAGGTTGCCCAAGCAAGCGCCATGATGCTGGTAATGGCGATGATGCCCGGAAACAGCGCCGCGACCGCCCACAGGAGAATCGCGTTGATGACCAGCGTAAACAATCCCAAGGTGAGCACGATCAGAGGGAGGGAAATGACCTTTAATATGGGCTTGACGAAAAGATTCAGCAACCCCAGAACCGCTCCCGCCAGTACATACTCGTGCCATGTGCCTCGCACAGCAAAGCCGGCTACCAGCCAGTCGGCCGCATACAACGCGACGGTATTGCTTACGATTCTGGTGATCAGTCGTGCCATAATCATATGCCGGTTCCCACAGGAACCTGTCGGGTTTCACTGTAGCATTTCCTGTCGAAAAGGAAAAGACCCCGGCATATGCTCGCGCGGGATCTTGCAAAGAAACGGTTACGGCTGTTGTTTGAACGGCACGGCGTTGCTTGGGCGTTTGCGCCCGAAACGCTTGAATACGGAAAAGATATCTGAACATGCGGAAACCGGAATGGAAATCGTGACCTGGTAGAAAGCCCACAGAACCCAGAACAATATCGCAACCGGATTGACACATTCGGCGGCGACGGTTTTGAGCTCTTCCGCTCCGGCCTCATCCAGCTCTCCGGCTCGTATGGTGCACGCCGCGATCATGTATCCGGCCAAGAGCGAAAGAGGTATCAATATTGCGGCATCTCGAAGACTGAATAGAAAGGAATCTCCCAGGGAAAGCTTCAAGAGACAAAGCACCAAAAACAAAAGCGAATATATCAACGAACCGAATAAGACGCCCGCCCGATTGAGCAGGGAAATCTTCGTGGTGCCGGGTGAGGGATCAGCGGGTTCGTCGTGTTTTGCCGGTTGCCTATGCTGGCGGGGGACAAAAGAAATAACCTTTCCACCCTTAGGACGTTCGTTTTTCAAAGAATCTCCTAGACAGTTCAACTTCTTCCGGATGGATCATACCGTATTCGTATCCTCTTGTCCAGAAATCGACACCTCCTGGAGGCGGGGAACCCCCTGCGCATTATCGCAAACGTTTTCTGTGGAGTTTTCGGTAGTGGGCGATGGCGAAACGATGAGCCTCGGCGTCAACGGCGAGGATCAGATCGCGGGTATCCACGGGGAGCGTTGCCAGGGGTGTTGGTGTTTTCGATGAGGTCGTATAGATATGGCTTCCGCGGTGGCGGTCGTCTTTCGTCAGGGCGATGACAGGAATTTTTAATGTCGAATTTTTAATTTTTAATGACTGCACCACGACATTCAGTTGCGCCTTGCCGCCATCCACCACGATCAAATCAGGCAGGGGCCATTGTGCCTCGACCGGAGCGTCGGGGCCGTGGTGGTTAAAGCGGCGAATCAGCACTTCCTTGAGCATGGCTGTATCGTCTGCTCCCGTAACGGTTTTGATCGTGAAAAGGCGGTACTGACTGGTATCGGGTGCTCCGTCGGTGAACACGACCATCGCTCCGGTAGCATGCTGTCCCTGGATATGGGCGATGTCATATCCTTCGACGCGGCCGGGTGCCTCCTTGTGGGCCATGCGGACGTTGATCTGCGCATTGCGGAAAACGCGTCGGATCGCGTCATGGTCGAGCGCTTTGACGAGCCGGCTGCGCTTGCCTTGCAGGATGTCGCGGATGATGCCGATGTTCCGACGGTACGCCGCTTTCTGGGCGGACGTTGCGGGGACCTTCAAGCAGCAGTATCCCGGGCATTTGCCGATATGGGCGTTCAGGCATCGGACATGGTGTTTTTGCGTGCAGGTACAGTACGGGAATAATCGGCGCAAGATGCGGAGTGTTGCCTTGAGCGATGAGCCGTCGGTGAAGGGGCCGACGATGTTACGGGTTAGAGCATAGAGATGAGGGGATAGGGTCCTTTTTCTCCCTATGCTCTGTGCTCTCTTCCCTAATCCCAGAATTGGCTGGTGGGTAACGACGAGGCGGGGGAATTCATCGGATGTGACAATGACATAGAAATACTGCTTGTCGTCGCGCATGACGATATTAAACTGCGGCTTGTGCCGCTTGATGAGCTGGGATTCCAGGATCAGCGCTTCGATGTCGGAATCCGTTTCCTTGAATTCGATGCTTCCAGCAATCTCAATCATCCGCTGAATGCGCACATCGGCTGTTTTGGGATATGCTGAAAGCCGGCTTTTGAGATTTGCCGCTTTGCCGATGTAGAGCGGGGCGCCATGGGTATTTTTGAACGTATATACGCCCGGTTTTGCCGGGAAGCGTCGTATGTGTTCTTGAAGCTGTCGTGCCAGCATAGAGAGGCCATACTAGCAAAGAAATTGACCACTTTCAATGATCGGTATATGCTATGGGCATCAATAGGTTGGCAAGCAAGGAGAGCGTGGCATGAGTACTAAGAAGAGCCGGATCCTTTGTCCTGCGTGCCAGGGCAAGGGACATGTGCTCTATGGCGCGAATTCTCTGCTGGCGCTTATATCGGTTGTGTGCATTCCGTTGTTGTTCTTTGAGCGCAACGACCCCGGGGGTTATACCAGGATTGAATGTGAGCGGTGCGATGGGCTGGGGCACGTCGATGTCTAAACCCCAAGGTGACGAGATGCGCCTTCACCCTCGATGTCCTCGATGTGACGGAACGGGCCGCACGCAAAACGCCCGCTCTCTCGTATTGTGGTTCATCGCCATCTGTGCTGCGGTTACTGCCTTGGTCATTGTGGTGGCCTTCGGTGGGAATTCCGGTTCCTGGCACAGAACCATGTTTCTCCTGGCGATAGCAGTGAGTGTTCTGGCGTTGGTATGGGAACGAAAGACCCCCTCCTCGGTGGAATGTCGATTCTGTGGAGGAGCCGGCGTTGTCGGAATGTCGTCGAACGACGACTATCTTTCCCTCTTCTGATTCTTATCTCCTGCCAGTATTTTTTGGCCGGCTCCCTGCCGGCTTTTTTTATTTTTGTGAACGCGATACTCTGGGGTTGACCTTGCCGATTCCCCATCATGGCTGACCTGCGCAATCCCATTCTGGCAACGCTTTCCTATTACGACGCTTTCGACTTGCCCCTGACGGCGCTGGAAACTTGGCGCTATCTCGTCAATCCGGCACGGCTCGAACGGGAAGCTCTGGTTGGCGACATCGCTGTTTCAGCCATTGTCGAAGAGTTGGAGCGTTTGAGCAAGGAGGGCCGCATTGCGACCAAGCACGGATTTTTCGCCGTTGCGGGGAAGGCCGACACTATTCCGGCGCGGCTCGAACGGGAAAAACTTTCGGCGCAAAAATGGAAAAAAGCGCTCGCGAAGGCGTATTGGTTCCAGGCGGTGCCCTATGTGCGGGCGCTGGCGATCAGCGGGTCTTTGGCGCTGGACAATTCCGATGCGGAGAGCGATTTTGACGTGCTGACGATTACCGCATCCGGCCGTATCTATACCTGCAGATTTTTTCTGCTTGTCATTGCCGCGGCATTGCGGGTCCGCCGCCGCGGCCACGACCGTCAAGCGCCGGATACGTTTTGCTTCAATCATTATGTGAGCGAAGCGGGCCTTGCGATTTCTCATCAGAGCATCTATGCCGCACAGACGTATGCCCGACTGATCCCGATGTTCGTCCGGGACGATGCCCTGGACCGATTCTCTGCGGCAAATATATGGATCAATAAGTATGTCTATCATTTCAAACCGGACCAGTCGTTCGCGCGGCGCGGTATCACTCCGAGCGGATTGTTGTCTGTGGTCGCCCGCGCGCTCGAAGCGTTTTTGCATACGTTCATCGGTGTGTTGCTGGAGCGTAGCTTACGATATTACCAGCAACGGCGTATTGCCCGCAATCCAGTGACGCGTGCTCCGGGTGGCCGGATTGTCGCTTCCGACACCCAACTCGAATTCCATCCCCATTCCGCCGAACTGCCGGTCATTGAGCGCTACAACATTGCATTGCGGGGTATTGGCATATCACCGCTCCTGTATGAACAGGATTCCGGCCTCCAAAGGGATGGCCTTAGGGAGCTGTGAGTTTGTGGCTTTCCCGGCCGGCCTCGACAAATCGCTTATCGTCGGGGTTTGTACGTATTGACACGGATGCCCGTTTTTCCTAAGATAGTCCCGTTGGCACTCTCTATATGAGATTGCCAGGCGTCGTATAGCTTTAACCTAAAGATTCCCACCGTGGGCCATCAGATTCCTGAATGGCCTTCGTGCGGGAAAGCTGACAACCATGTTAAAACCATTATCAGATCACGTCGTGATCGAAGCGTTAAAGGAGGAGAAGAAAAAGGGCGGGATCATTCTGCCGGATACTGCCGAGAAACAGCGGCAGGAACAGGGGAAAGTCGTCGCCGTCGGTGCAGGCAAGCTCGATGCCAACGGCAAGCGTGTGCCGCTGGAGGTCAAAAAGGGCGACGTGGTGATTTTCACTAAGTACGGTCCGAATGAAGTCAAGGTCGAAGGAAAAGAATATCTCATCGCCCGCGAAGAAGACATCCTCGCAGTAATCCAGTAATCAATTAAAATTTTTCCGTTGTCCCGAGTTCGAGGCAGAACCGAGGAGCGAACCGAGCCGTATCGAGCATACGGCGAGGGAGCACCGGAGGTTCTAACGAAGAAATCGGGACAACCCGAAGGGCGCCGTAGCCATCTGATGCCAGATGGCAGGCGCGGTAAATTTATCATATGGGAGCAAAACAAATTCAGTATAAAGAAGAAGCTCGTGAGGCATTAAAGCGCGGCGTTGACAAGGTCGCCAACGCAGTCAAGGTTACGCTCGGCCCCAAAGGCCGCAACGTGGTGCTCGACCGCGGCTTTGGATCACCTGTTATCACTAAAGACGGTGTGACCGTGGCGAAAGAGATCGAACTCAAGGATAAATTTGAAAATATCGGTGCCGATTTGCTCAAGGAGGTTGCGTCCAAGACGAACGACATCGCCGGCGACGGCACGACCACTGCGACGATCCTCGCCCAGGCCATCGTGGCCGAGGGCTTTAGTGCCGTGAATTCTGGCGCCAACCCGGTCGTGCTCAAGCGCGGCATGGACAAAGCCGTGCAGTGGGTCATCGAGTACTTGGACAAGCGCAAGAAGACGGTGAATGGTTACGAAAAAATCAAAGAAGTCGCTTCCATTTCGGCCAATGATGCCGAGATCGGAACACTGATTGCGGATGTATTCAAGGAAGTCGGCAAAGACGGCGTCGTTACTGTCGAGGAATCGCAATCTCTGGAAATGGCCAAGGAAGTCGTCGAAGGCATGCAGTTCGATAAAGGCTATGTGTCGCCGTACCTCATCACCAATGCCGAGCGCATGGAAGCAGCGTACACCGATCCGTACATTCTTATCACCGATCGCAAAATCTCGGCCATTAACGACATCGTTCCGCTCCTGCAGAAGCTCTCGCAGTCCGGCAAGCGCGATCTGGTCATCGTCGCCGACGACGTGGACGGCGAAGCGCTGGCGACGCTGATCGTCAACAAGCTGCGTGGCAACTTCAACGCTCTGGCGGTCAAAGCTCCCGGCTTCGGTGACCGCAAGAAAGACATGCTCGAAGATATCGCCATCGTTACGGGCGGTCAGGTAGTGTCCGAAGAAAAAGGTATGAAGCTCGACGGCGTGGAGCTGGATATGCTCGGCCGCGCGCACAAAGTCGTCGCAACCAAGGAAAACACCACTATTGTCGGCGGCAAAGGCAAGAAGGGCGACATCGACAAGCGTGTCGAGCAGATCAAAGCCCAGATTGCCAAATCAACATCGTCGTTCGACAAGGAAAAACTTCAGGAACGCCTGGCCAAACTCTCCGGCGGCGTCGCCGTCATCAAGGTCGGCGGACTGACCGAAACCGAACTCAAAGAAAAGAAATTCCGCATCGACGACGCCGTGTCCGCAACCCGCGCTGCGCTGGAAGGCGGGATCGTCGCCGGTGGTGGCGTTGCGTTGTTCGAAGCAGCCAAAGAACTGACGAACAAATCGGCTGGCGTCGCGGAATTTGGCGATGAGGCAAAAGGCGTCGCTATCATCAAGGCGATTCTTGAAAAGCCATTGCGTGCCATTGCCGAGAACTCCGGAAAGGAGTCCAACGAAGTCGTCCGCGAAGTGTTCACGCGCGAGCCGGGCGTCGGCCTGAACGCCGCGACAGGCGAGTACGTGGACATGATGAAAGCGGGAATCATCGATCCGCTCAAGGTCGTGAAGACCTCGCTGACGAATGCCGTGTCCGTCGCGTCGCTTATCCTGACGACCGAGGCAATCATTACCGACATCCCCGAAGACAAGCCCGCCGCTCCCCCTATGCCCGGCGGCATGGGCGGCATGGATTACTAACTCATCTCGAAAAGAGCCCTTCGGGGCTCTTTTCATTTTTTCCGAACAGCGATACCGTGGGGGCAATGAGAAAAGCACCCTTGGGGGTGCTTTTTGCGTCTGGGAACGGGGATTACTTTGTAAGAAAAGGATCCGCCCGGCGGTCGATCGTAAAGCCGGGATATTTCAGAATCACCTCACCGAGTTCCCGGCTCGATATTTTGACGATCGTCAAGATCTTTTGCCATGTGGGATCACGAAGAAAAAGATCGCCGACCGCTTCTGCCTCGCTGGTGCCGCGGCCGCAGAGTGATTGGGTTTCGGCAGGCGGTGGGCTCAATCGCGCTTCAAAATACGTTGCGGAGAACTTGGCAATAACGATAGTTTTCATCACGCACACTCCTTAGGGGATGTTCTTTGTTGTACTCTGCAAGTCTCTTTGCGTCAAGCATGTCGGCTGGTGTATGAAAAAACAAGACCCCGAGCGAAGGGGTCCTGTCTGGACGCTCTGTGTCGGGGTCTAAGCGATGCCGTACCCCGCTTTGAGTACGGCATCGTGTGTGCCGCTGTACGTGCCGGTCACGAGCACGATGCGTCCGTCACGGAGCCGGAGATCGAAGGCGAACGACATCTGATCGTTCTCTGGCTCCGATGAACGACTATCTAGTACTTCTTTGACGTCCTCGGCGGCGAACGGCGCATTCGCCGCCTCGATAAAGCGAAGGAGGATAACATCATCCCCCGAACCTAACGCCGGGGTTTGGCTCATGGCCCATGCTCCTTTCAAAAGCGATAGCAGGTTAAAGTATAGCATACTTTTGTGATATATGTCAACTTTTTGCGTCTTTATACACAGTTACTTTTGGATAGGAGTTTGATACAGTGTGGTCGTATGACGAAGAACGGCCTCAAGCACTCCAGACGGACGAAATTCATCTTTGTTGCCGGCGGCGTTATGTCAGGTATCGGCAAGGGTATCACCGTCGCCTCGACGGGGCGCATTCTCAAGGATTACGGGTATCGGGTGACGGCGGTAAAGATCGACCCCTACTTGAACGTCGACGCTGGCACGATGAATCCTACTGAACATGGCGAGGTATTCGTCACCGACGACGGTCTGGAAACCGATCAGGACATTGGCAACTACGAGCGATTTCTCAACGAAAATATTTACCGTCCCAACTACATGACCGCCGGGGCGGTATACCAGAGCGTTATCCAGAAGGAACGCCAGCTTCACTACGAAGGCAAATGCGTCGAGGTGATTCCCCATATCACCGATGAGATAAAAGGCCGTCTGTGTGCGGCGGCCGAGGCGGCCCGGGCCGATATTGTGCTGGTGGAAATCGGCGGAACGGTCGGGGAGTACCAAAACTCGACGTTCCTGGAAGCCGCTCGCATGATGCGCCTGGAAATGCCGGGCCGGGTGCTATTCATGCTTGTCAGCTATTTTCCGATTCCCCGAATGGTCGGCGAGATGAAGACCAAGCCAACCCAGCACGCGGTTCGACTCATGAACGCGTCCGGCATCCAGCCCGATATCATCATTGCCCGTTCTTCGGTGCCGCTGGATGCCGTCCGGAAGCAGAAAGTTTCGGTGTTTTGCAACATGCAGGCCGAAGACATTATTTCGGCGCCGGATATCAGTTCGGTCTACGAGGTGCCGGCCAATTTCGAGAAAGATAACCTTGGCCGCCGTATCCTGGGCAAATTCGATCTCAAACCCAAGCGGCGCGATTTCAGGCGCTGGTCGGCATTGGTCAAGAACATTCGCAAAGCCGTTGAACCGGTCAAGATCGGCATTGTCGGCAAGTATTTTGGCACGGGAGGATTTGTCCTTGCCGACTCGTATATCTCGGTTATTGAGGCAGTGAAGCATGCCGCCTGGGCATCGGGCCGTAAGCCCGAAATTGCCTGGCTGAATGCCGAGGCATATGAAAAGTCGCCTGACGCGGTGCAGGAACTTGCCCAGTTTGACGGCATCATTGTGCCGGGGGGCTTTGGCAAGCGAGGGATTGAAGGAAAGATTGCAGCAATCAGATTTGCTCGGGAACAGAAGATCCCGTTTCTCGGCCTCTGCTATGGTATGCAGTTGGCAACCGTCGAGTTTGCTCGGTCCGTTTGCGGATTGGAAGGAGCCCACACCAGTGAAATCGAACCCACAACGACTCACCCGGTGATCCACACCATGCTTGAACAGGTGAGTAAGATCAGACACAAGGAGCTGGGCGGTTCTATGCGCCTGGGCGCGTACGAGTGCCGGCTTGCGGCGGAGTCGATGAGTCGGCGGTTGTACGGGACCGAGAGTGTCACGGAACGGCATCGCCATCGGTACGAGGTCAACGGCCAGTATGTTCGAATATTAAAAGAAAAAGGCCTCATCGTTGCGGGCATCAATCCCAAGCACAAACTGGTAGAAATCATCGAACTGCCGCGAGAGGAGCATCCATTTTTTGTGGGGACGCAGTTCCACCCGGAGCTCACATCGCGCCCACTGGACCCGCACCCGCTATTCCGGGGCTTCATTGTCGCGGCCGTTGGGGCGCGCAAGGGATTATGATAGAATGAAACAAGCTCTTAAGGAGAGGCGGTTTCGTGGACAAAAAGATCATCGATATCTCCTGGCCGGACGCCATTCCTTTGACCGAAGATGAACATCGGGATTTGGCGCAGACCGTTGAACTACCATCAAGGGCTCGTTATTACGAGCCTGATACCGAGCAGACTCCTTCCCGAGCCGTGGCTGTCCGGGGACTCTGTCGCATCATGCACGCCGAAGGCATGTGCCGGGGCGTTATCACGGACGACACGCGAAAGGAATTCGACCCTACTATGGGGGCCATGATCATCGGTCCCGGATCGAGGAATCAGTTTCACACGGTGAGCCATGGGTACTACTGTGTGAAGTGCGGTGTCAAATATCAGTTTGTCCCGCAAGAACGCGAAGAAAAACCGGATTAGCACCGAGTTGTACACACGTTATCAACAAACGCCCGATCAGGGCGTTATGCTTTTTCAGAGTTTTGACAGAAAGCGTCCCCTGTTCAAGGGACGCGGGCAGAAACGCCGAAACTCCAGCCACTTGGGATGAACTGGATCGATGAACGCATCGATTCAGAAATTTTACTGATGCGCTCGGTGCGAATGACGACACAGCCGCCCTATAGTGTCGGGCAGGGTTCGTGGCTGGAAGCCGGCGAAGCGCCGGATCTCTCACCGCATCTGCCGGTTCTGCGGTTGACCGTCCTGGATGTCCCTTGGTCCGGTCACGGAACGTTCGACGATCCACTTCGCATCGGATGGCATGATATGAACCTCTGGAACGAGAATGTCGATGGCACGATCGGCATGGGCGCGAATCTATCTGGCATCTCGACCGTTTTTAAGGCCGGTTTGTGGTATCGAACAACTGTCGCTATCGCTCCGGTCGGGTGATGGTCAAACCCCTGCGCAAGCGGGGGTTTTCATTGAATAATTTCTGTGGTGCGGTATACTGTTCGTGATCGGGTATTTTATATTTCTCAAACTATGTGGATTATTCTTATCGTTGCCGTGGTAGTGGTGCTCTGGATTGCCGGATCGTTCAACGGCCTGGTGGTCGCGCGCAACCGGGTCAAGGAATCCTGGTCGGATATCGATGTCCAGCTCAAGCGCCGCTACGACCTGATCCCGAACCTCGTCGAGACGGTCAAGGGCTACGCCGCGCACGAGAAGGACGCGCTCGAAAAGGTCATCGCCGCCCGTGCCAAGGCGATGGGAGCGCAGAACGTGGCCGAACGGGGCCAGGCCGAGCATATGCTCTCCGGCGCATTGAAATCGCTCTTCGCACTGTCCGAGGCGTATCCTGACCTGAAAGCATCGCAGAACTTCCTCGAGCTTCAGCGCGAGCTGACGGATACGGAAGACAAGATCCAGGCCGCCCGGCGCTTCTACAACTCGAACGTCATGGTGTTAAACACGAAGGCCGAATCGTTCCCGACAAATCTCGTCGCTCATATGTTCAGCTTCTCCAAGGCGGACTTCTTTGAATTGGGCTCTGCCGTAGAACGTGAACCCGTGAAAGTTTCGTTTTAGTTCGTTCGCAGATATCCTCCCGCCGGCCCGTTCCGCTCGCTTCCAGCGGCTCGCTCCACTTATTCTCGCGACGGCGGGGTTGTGATGGGCCTCCGGCCCGGATTGTATCACAACCACCAAGCCCGCCTGCTCCGAGTCCGTCGGGAAGACACCTGCTTACTCACTACTATGTCGCAAAATCTTTATACTAACCAGGATTCGAATATTCGAAAAACGTGGTTGCTCATGACTGGGTTTTTTGTGTTCGTCATCGCGGTCGGATGGGTGTTTGCGCGGGCGCAAAACTCGCCGGGCATCCTGGTGGGAGCAGTTGTATTGAGCTTGCTGATGAATGTTTTCGCGTATTGGAAATCGGATAGCATCGCGTTGGCGATGTCCCATGCGCGGCCGATCAGCCGCGAGCAGAATGTACGCCTGTACCGCATCGTCGAAAACCTGTGCATCACGGCGGGACTGCCCGCACCGCGCATCCACATCATGCCCGGCGGCCAGATCAACGCGTTTGCCACGGGCCGCGATCCCCAACAGGCGGCCGTCGCCGTAACGGAAGGCGCGCTCGCCAAGCTTGACGACAACGAGCTCGAGGGCGTGCTGGCGCACGAGCTTTCGCATATCGGCAATCGGGATATCCTCGTATCATCGGTGGTCATCGTGCTGGCGGGAGTCATTTCCATCATGGCGAATTGGTTTTTGCGCATGAGCATGTTCGGCGGCCGGAGCCGGGATGATGAGGACCGGGGAGGCAATATTTTCGTCCTCATCGGCATCGTCGCGGCAATCCTCGCCCCCATCGCCGCGACGCTCATTCAGCTCGCCGTGTCGCGCAAACGGGAGTTTCTTGCCGATGCGTCCGGCGCACTCCTGACGCGCTATCCCGAAGGTCTTGCCTCGGCGCTTGAAAAGATTGCCGCCGATGAATCACCCTTGCGCTCGGCCAATGCCTCCATGGCGCATTTGTACAT
>CAYQNM010000017.1:0-7276 GCA_964419015.1 uncultured Candidatus Saccharibacteria bacterium
GGGGGAGAGGGATAAACCCGGAAGGCGATACTTCAATGGAACTTCCGAAAGCATACGACCCAAAAGCAACCGAAGGCCGTATCTACCTGCTCTGGGAAGAGAGCGGCTTTTTCAAGCCGGAGGCGTTGCCCTCCGTAGCTTTAGCGGAGGAGGGTAAAATCCCCGAGCCGAAGCCGTTTACTATCATCATGCCGCCGCCCAATGCCAATGGGCATCTGCACGCCGGACACGCCCTGTTTATCACGCTCGAAGACATCATGATCCGGTACAAGCGCATGTGCGGATTCAAGACGCTCTGGATCCCTGGTGCTGATCATGCGGGATTTGAAACCCAAATCGTATACGAGAAGAAATTAGAAAAAGAAAATCGCTCTCGCTTTGATCTCTCCCCTACACAGCTCTATCAGGAGATCATGGATTTCACGCTCGAAAATAAAAAGCACATGGAAAACGAGGTGCGGAGTTTGGGGGCGTCCTGTGACTGGTCGCGCGAACGATTTACCCTCGATCCCGATGTCATCACAACCGTCCATCAGACATTCAAAAAAATGTACGATGACGGGCTCGTGTATCGCGGTACCCGCATCATCAACTGGTGTTCTAAACATCAGACATCTCTCTCCGATGTCGAGACGGAAGACAAAGAACAAAAAGATCCGTTCTATTACCTGCAATACGGGCCATTCGTGATCGGTACCTCGCGCCCGGAAACGAAGTTTGGCGACAAATATGTTGTCATGCATCCGGATGACAAGCGGTACAGCGAGTACACAGAAGGCCAGCAGATCACCGTCGAGTGGATCAACGGTCCCATTACGGCCACGATCATCAAGGATGAAGCGATCGACAGGGAGTTTGGCACGGGCGTCATGACGATTACGCCCTGGCATGACGCAGTGGATTTTGGCATCGCAGAACGGCACAACCTCGAGAAAGAACAAATTATCGACTTCCGCGGCAAACTGCTCCCAATCGCCGGCGAATTCGCAGGAAAGAAAATTGCCGAAGCGCGCCCGATGATCGTCGAGAAGCTCAAAGAGAAAGGCCTCCTGGTGAAAGTCGACGAGAATTATACGCACAACATCCACTGCTGTTACAAGTGCGGTACGACGATCGAACCCCAGATCAAAGACCAATGGTTCGTGAAAATGCAACCGCTAGCCCAGCTTGCGCTGAAGGCCGTCGAGAACGGTAAAGTCACATTCATGCCGGACAATTACCGTAAGATTTTTAATTACTGGATGACGAATACGATCGACTGGAATATTTCCCGCCAGATCGTATGGGGTATTACCATCCCCGCCAAAGTCTGTGACGCCTGCAACCACGGCGTGCCTGACCTCGAAAATACCATCGTCGCCTGCCCGAAATGTGGCGGTAGCGTCCATCAAGAAACAGATACATTCGACACCTGGTTCTCGTCTGGCCAGTGGCCGCTGATCGTGCTTAATTACCCCGATAGTCCCGATTTTAAAACATTCTATCCCACGGATGTCATGGAAACGGGATATGATTTGATTTTCAAATGGGTACCTCGCATGGTGATCTTTGGCCTCTACCTCGCCAAAGAAGTCCCCTTCTCCAAAGTCTACCTCCATGGCCTCGTGAACGACGCCAAGGGCAAAAAAATGTCCAAGAGCAAAGGCAACGTAATCAATCCCCTTGATATCACCGAAAAGTACGGCACCGATGCGTTGCGCATTGCACTGATTATCGGCAATACGCCAAGCACTGACCTTGCACTCTCCGAGGACCGCGTACGGGGCTACAAGAATTTTGCAAACAAGATCTGGAACGCCGCCCGATTTGTGCTCATGGGCCTGGATGGCTTTGGTGTCGCGGATCAGCCGGAACTTACTGCTTCTGACCGGGAAACACTCACCGCGCTCGATGCAATCATCAAAGACATCACCCAGGATATGGACGCCATGCGTTTTTACCTCGCCGCAGAAAAAATCTACCACTACTTCTGGCACACGTTCGCCGACATCATTATCGAATCCATGAAACCGCGCCTCACAGGTCGCGGCGAAGCAGACAAAAAGTCCGCACAATGGACCCTTCTGACAATCCTTTCTGCCACGCTCAAACTCCTGCATCCGTTTATGCCGTTCGTGACCGAAGAACTTTGGTCGCACCTGCCGATTCCCGGCAAAAAGCTCCTCATGATCGAGTCCTGGCCCTCGTGAGTGTGCTATACTGGAGAGACGCATGAGCGCCATCGCGCACTATCTCCTCTTGGTCGGCCTGGGCGTAGCGCCCAGTTTAGTTTGGCTCGCCTACTACCTACGCAAAGATTGCCATCCGGAGCCAAAATATCTGGTCGCCAAGACCTTCCTCATGGGCATTATCCTCTCGCCGCTTGCGGTGCTGTTTCAGCTTTTGTTCGTACAAGCGGGATCCGTTGCCCCGCATGCCCTGGATCCGCACGGCCCCGCGTTTCTTCTTTGGGCGGCGTTCGTCGAGGAAGTCGTTAAATTCTTCGCTGTCGTCATGATCGCATTGCGAAGCCCGGAATTTGATGAGCCGGTCGATGCCATGATTTACATGCTCACAGCCGGCCTAGGATTCGCTGCGATGGAAAATATCCTTGTTTTGTTCCGGGTCATTCCCGACGGGCTTAACACCACCTTAAGCGTCCTTGCGTTGCGCTTTGTCGGCGCGACGCTCCTGCATACGCTCTCCTGCGCTCTCACTGGGTATTTTTTGGCGCTTTCGTGGTTTTTCGCCCACCACCGCAAAAAGTTGGTCGTATTCGGACTCCTTCTGGCAACGATATTCCATTTTACTTTCAACACCTTCCTGTCGTCCGGCGACAACATCCTCTCCTTGGCGTATGCGACGGGTCTGTTGATCATCATGGCATTCCTGGTTGCCGTTTTATTTGATAGAATACGGGAGCGGCAAGCCAAGCGATGGGAATATACCTGACTCCATGAACTTTTTCGATGACAACAACCAGTATGCTCCCGAACTCGCGGTTAAGATGGCTAAGAGTTCAAAAGAGACCGGTGAGGCTCAGCTCACCGTGGATGTGTTCCAGGATGATGAGCACATCATCATCCAGTCCACAATCGCCGGCGTCAGTCGGGACGACATCGATATCGCCCTGACTACCGACATGGTCACCATCAAGGGCACGCGCAAACGCGCGGAATCCGTCGGCCCCTCTGACTACTATCACCAAGAACTCTACTGGGGCCCGTTTTCCCGTTCAATCATTCTTCCCACCGATATCGATCCGGAAGGCGCCAAGGCCTCGCTGAACAACGGCATTCTGACGATCAAACTTCCCAAAGCCGGACGCCTGCGAACCAAGCGCATCAAAGTTTCAGAGTAGTCTGCGGTGCTCCCGGAGGGATTTGAACCCCCACGCCTTGCGGCACCGGCTCCTAAGGCCGGCGTGTCTGCCAATTCCACCACGGGAGCATTCTAGACCCCTGGGGTCTAGACAACCTCGTACAGGTACGCGGTTATCGTACCGATTTTTTGTTGCTTGAGCAATCGAAAGCCAGGATGCTTGGCGACATCGATGGGAAAGCTGGGCGCGAGCACCCGGGTGCCCGGCCGCGCCTGACACGCGATGTGCGCGGCCGCCCGGTCGACCAAGTTCGGAAAAAGATACAGATAGATGACCGTGGCATCCTGAACGGGCGCCGTTAAAAGGTTGGCACGGACAAAAACAGTCCGCCGCGCCAAGCCGCGCCAGCGCGCCCGGCATCGGGCTTTCAACAGCGGCCAATATGCGACGTCGTATCCCACGCCCTTGGCGGCATGGCATCGCTCCAGCGCCGCCGTCAGAATCCTGCCGTCCCCGCAGCCAAGATCATAGATGACATCTCCTTCTCCGATACCGGCACATGCCAAAAGCTCCGGCACCAACCGGGAAGACATCGGCACATAGGGCGCCCCACTCCATGTAGATTGGACTTCGGACACCAAAAAAAGAGCGAGTCCAAAAACAAGGGCGCACTCCGTGACAAGGAGCAGGATGATGATGCTGATCATGCGGAAGAATAAAAATCACCCCGCTCCCTGGGCAAATGAGCACGTCTCATCAGCCGAAAGAGCGGGGTGATTTTCAATGCAAACGTTACTGCAAAGTCTGACGGGTAAAGATTCCTGCCACAGTCTGAAGGATGACTCCGACGCCAAGGACCACTGCCGCGCCGATGATTCCGTTCCAAATGCGCTTCTTAGCCGCAGCTGTCGCTTTCTCCTCGCCTCCGGCAACCATGTACTGGATACCTCCCCAAATAATAAAGATAACCGCCAGCACCAAACTGATCGTGATCAGAATGCGGGCAAGCTGTTCGATGTATCCTAATACTTCCGAAACCGTCACTCCCGTAGTTGAAATCGGGGGGGTCGGATTCGGCAAAATCGCGGCTGCCGACATAATCGCCGGCGCTAAAGCTATCGCAGTCAGAATGCTTCCGTAGATCAGGTGTTTCGTTCTCGTTGTCATAACGACACCCCCTTTCGCCGTTTGTCGTATCGCATGCTTTGTCTCATATCAGTAGAAAAAATCGCCCGTAAAAATGGCCTGGATCGTGTTCAAGATGACTCCGACCCCGAAAATAATGAGCGCTCCCTTGATACCGCTCCAGAACATCGCCTGCGCCTTTTTGACTTTGTCGGGTTCGCCGCCGGCGTACATGTAGTAGATGCCGGCGATCAGCAGAAAGAGGACGGCGATAGTGCCGCTGATTCTCAAGAGAAGCCGGACGAAATTCCTGATCGTCGTCTCGATGCCGCTGAGCGTAACAACGTTGCCTTGGGGAATGTCGCTGGCAAACACTGCAGGCGCTAAAGCAAAGACCATAACAAGGGCGAGAGCGACAAACAGCAACGATCGTTGGTAGGACATAGTGGTCTGCGGTTTAAAAACAATGGAGTGGCGTGCGGCTTACCTCGGCCCCCACGCTGTGCGCCACTGTAGCAATGATAGTATACGCCCCAAAAATCACAAGGGCGCCGACAAGGGCATAGTTGAACGACTTGATCGCCGCCGCATAGGCCGTCGGATTGTCCCGACTCGCCATGGCCTGCAGGCCGTAAAAGACAATCGAACCGGTCAGGACGAGAATGGCGATCCGTGAAAACCAGCACGCCAACCCGACGACAATGCGCAAGAGGTTGTCCGCCGACAGATCGATGCCGTTAGCGAAATCTCCGAACACTGCCGCATGTGAAACTGAAAAGCCGCCGAGTACCGATGCCGCAACCAGCACAACTAAAATCCAGCGATGAAAAGGGCGCAAAATCGTCATCGTGGCAGTGAGGGAGAACTTGTTTTTGCCGGAGCGTTAGAGGATGGAGAACCCCCTAAGTCCAAAATGCTTTCGACCAGACGGACGAACCCGCCGCCGATGAAAATAACCGCCAATCCGATAAGGGTATACTGGAGTATTTTTTTTGCATCCTCGAATGTCTTCAGATTCCCCCGAGCGGTGACCATGCGCAAGCCGGCCCAAATGATCATGGCCGTCGCAATGGGAACGGCAAATGCGACGATCCACTTGATGATCTCATTGATGAACTCCAAAAGATCGTCGGTCTTGAGAGGGTTCTGAATCGTTACGACGGTCGCGCCGGGAGCCGGGGATGTCGACGATCCGCTGACAGGCAGTGTCGGAACAGTATCGGCCCGGGCAAGCGAAGCGCTCGCAATCAGCGCCATCGAGCACAGGAAAAACAGTATCCTTTTCATTGGCAGTAAGTGTACCATGTCCAAAACGAAAGAGCCATTTCCCCCATTCACAGGGCAGGAGGAGGCACGGCCTTGCGCGCCCGAACCCGCAGCCATGCACCGCCAACAATCAGCGCCACGGCGGCTCCCAGCGCCAGCCATACGACATGCCGGTTGTGCGCGGGCGCAGCCGGAACTCCGACGCAATCGCGCGGACAATTGGCGACGTCCTCGCCGGTTTCCGGTTCGCATGCTCCGTTGTCGTTGCAAAACGATGAGCCGCTAATATCGACCGACAGAAGCGTCTGATGCTGGGCGTCCGAAAACCGCGCCTGCGCCGCGTCCGCGCGATACGGCGCAAAAACCGTATTCGCCCCTTGGACCAGATCGAACGAAAACTGGGCAACGGTCCGTCCCTGAACATCGAGAATCGCGCCGCTCAAGGCTCCCAAAGACACCGGTCTCCTTACATAGGGCTGGCCAATGACATCATAGGGGTAGGCAGCCGTACGATCGACAGTCAGGCGCCCCTGGTCGTAGTAGAGGTGGAACGCATAGCTGAAATCTTCCGTATGAAACGGCGCACTGGCTATGGCCGTTGAGCACGCCAGCAATCCGCAGATGATCGTTGCAAAAAATAAGCGCATATTAAAATCCGGGGTTTTGGTAGCAATACTGGACTTTGGTAGCATAGTCGCGCGTTTCATCGTATCCCGTGTTGCATGTCGTATGATTGCCGTCGTCGTAAAGGCACTCCCAGCGCTCGGTTGCCCCGCCCCCACAGCTCGTCGTACCTGCACAATCGCGGCTCGGTTGGCATGCTCCTGCGCCTCCATTATACCCCGCAGCCAGAGTACGCACAGATCCGCCGCAGGTCCCCTGACTCAATGCGCGGATGTATTCTGCTCCCAAGCATATCACCTGCTCGGCATGGGCCGGATCGGTCAGCCAACTGCTTGTGATCGTTTCCGTCACGCCGCATCGCGAACGATAAAGATTTGCCGTTGACGGCTGAATCTGCATCAGACCATACGAAGAACTGCTCGCAGCCCGCGGATTGCATGACGATTCTTTCATCATGATTGCCTTGATCAAATTAACTTCGGCCGCGCCGCCGGCGTATTTGGCTATGTACCCGTCGTATTGGGCACACGATGACGTGCCACACGTCATACTGCGCGGTTGGCACAGGTCAATGTTGGTAAACTGGCACGCCAACACCGGGGACGGCGATGGCGCGACGGACGGCTTGGATACCAGACTAGGGCTCGGAGAAAGAACCAAACTCGGACTTGGCGATAAAGCTTGACTCGGACTGGGAAAAACGGATGGAGCGGGCGAAACCGGCGCCGGACCCTTGGTCGGAGTCTTGGTTGGACCGGGACTTGGAGAAAGAACTAAACTCGGACTTGGCACCGGCTTGGGCGACGACGGGAGCGGACTTGCCGGTACGGCGGGAACATCCTCCTTGCAAGTCAATTGCCACCAATGCTCGGCCAAATCGTCGTTTTTTGCAAAAGTCTTGAGTAACGTGCTGGTGAATAACCATGCAAAACCCAAAATCAACAACCCCATGGCCGCGTC
>CAYQNM010000017.1:7376-16769 GCA_964419015.1 uncultured Candidatus Saccharibacteria bacterium
GTCACCCGCGACTCGGCGTTGCGAATCGCGTCGAGCGCCGACGCGCGTCCGAGATTCACATCGTCGATCATGTCGGCAAAAATACTCTCGATCGCGGAATCGTCCGCCTGATACCACGAGCGAGCCGTGAGCGCCTGGACGGCAAAGACATTGAGATCGGGATCGGATTTTTGCTGGTCAATGATATCGCGACGCGCCGCCGGCCGATGGGTCTGGTTCAGATAGGAAACCGCCCCCTCCTGCGATGCAAGGTAGGCGACAAACTGCCATGCTTCGTCTGGATGAGCCGACCCCACAGTAACCGCCGGCGCCCAATAACTGGCATAGGTCCGCTGATCGGTGTCGCTCAATTGCGGCATGGGTGCAACGCTGAAATTCAGGCGTAGCGATTTGCGGCGCAGAGCGTCGATCTGATGACTATAGTTGAACATCATGGCCGCCGTTCCTTCGGAAAACGCGTCGATTGAATAGTGTTGGTTCGCGTTCCAGCAGTAGACTTCCTTGGTCGGCCTGGAAAAATCCGTATAATAGCGCAGTGCCGTTTCTCCCACCGGCTGGTTGCCGACCGAATGGGCAAACGTCGCCTCGTCGTTGTCGGTGTTGGTCATCTGGGTCCCGCTCTGGATCATCAGCGCCGCAAGAATGTCGGTCGAACGGTTGACATTACGCGACGTTCCGATCGCGGCTCCGGATTGCACGATATTCCGGCTTGCGTCAAACTTCGTCAGCCGTTCGACGTCGTCATTAAATTCGTTCCAGGTTGCAGGAGGGCGCGAAATCGCCGCACTGTTAAAAAGATCTTTGTTGTAATACAGGGCAAGCGTATCCACGTACACCGGCATGGCGTAGATATGATCATCCTTGATAAAATCACGCGCCGCAACATCAACAAACATCTCCCGGTATTGCTTGATCGTCATGAGCGGATCGCTCAACCCCTTGATTTTTGCCGGCATGGGCCGGAGTTTGTCCCCGTGCTTGGCAAGCCAGGTGTTGTGAATCAGCAATACATCCGGGCCAGTTCCGGCCGCAAGGGCGTCAACGATGCTCCGTTCGTACTCGTCATAGGAAAGCTGCTTGTAAACAATAGAAATGTTCGGATGCAGTTTCTGGAACTTTTCGATCGCGGGTCCGAATGCGGCCCGATCATCAAAAACCCCCCAGAATTCCAGCCGCACGTTTTCCGTGCTCTTTGTTCCCAAGCCCCGCAAAATAAGCACAAAGGTAAGCAGTACCAAAAGAGATACCGCACCGACAAGGACATAGATCAGACGATTGGAGCTTGTGAGCGCTTTGAGATCCATTATTTGGTGAACAACATGACATGATGAAACTGTCCGACATCAATATCTCGGTCGGCGGCGAATCCCTCCCCCGCCACCAGAGCCGTGATGGCCGGAGCGTCCATGCGCAGATTGTCCGGCGGCCCAAATCCCCCCGATCCTTTTTTCCATTCGACGAGCACCAATTTTCCTCCGGATTTGAGTACACGCTTGGCCTCCTGGATGATCTCGTTCTTTTTTGGACTCTGAAAAAGGATATTTGCGGCAAGAACCAGATCTTGAGAACCATCGGAAAGTTTCGAACTACCCGGCGCTTCGAGATTGGCATGGATAGTTTCGATATTCCCCAGATTGCTTGCCTTAGCGCGTTCGCGGACGGCTTCCAGGGGCGCCTCCTGCACATCCAGCGCGGTGATCCTGCCATCATTGCCCACTTTCTGCGCTAACAGCAACGTAAAATGCCCGGACCCGCACCCGAAGTCCGCGATGCGCATGCCCGGGCGAATGTCGAGGTTGGCGATGACTTTCGCCGGATCCAAAAGCCCGCCACCGGCGATCATCGCCGCAACGCGCGAGAGATCATTTGAAGAGGTATCCATAACGCGATACCTCAATTTTACCACAACCCCCTCGAAAGTTATCAACGGATATCTCGCTTAATATCCCAGGCCGTTTTTAAGTAAACAAAAGCGTGGAGGACAAACGTCATCCCCCACGCGTTGCCTTGACCCGCAGACATAGAGGCGAAACGACTTAGGGTTCCGGGATCATATGGAGTTGGTCCAGTCCCAGCTCACGAACCTCGTACCCTTTCTTGTAGAGGAAGTCGTGAGGATTTGGTTTTCCATCAGGCTCGCATCGTGTCGGCGACATGCACGAGATCGATCGTACATCCCGTGTCAGTCCAGCGAACAGTGGGTCATAGGACGCTGGAATAACGTAATAGGGCTCACTCCAGTGAACCCAGGTCTGTCGCACGTCCATCATCGCCGTGTAGCCAAGCCAGCCCACAAATAAGATCACAGCCAAACCACACACCAGAGCAGTCAACAGATCACAACGTTCTTTCAAGTTCACTGACCACCACCCTTTCCGGGCCTTTGTGTCGCCCGTTCTGAAGTTTCGATATTTCGAAATCTCGGAACGAGCCAGGAGGAGGATTCCTCCTCCTGGGGCACTGTCGAACCGTTCAGGGTCCGATCAGATAATATCCGGTCATGCTGGAGTCACTCAGGACCCCATCGACCTGGATACGAACCTGCTCCACGAGATGACACGGACTTCCAATTGGAGACTCCCAATTACCGTCCCTCTTGATGCCCCACAAATACCCCTTCTTCTTGTCGTAGGTCGTCACTTCGACCAGAAGCGCAGGATCGCGGCGCGTCACGATCCGGCATCGAGCGTGATCCGGAAATACCTCAACCTGCCAAGAGCCACTGCTGGCAGAGCTCGGTGTTTTTGAACCTGCATGCGTTCGGTATAGCGTCGTCAGACCGCCGTACAGCAACAGGCAGGTGAACAACATAACTCCAAGCACTCTATGCATTGACTTCCCCCTTTTTAGGAACTGGGCACCATTGCCCTGGGTGAAACGGCCTAGAAAACCGGCTCAACCAGAGCAACGACGCATGGGTATATTATACCACTACCCTATGAACCCCGTCAATGCCTAAAACGCAAGGTTTCTTGCGGTTTTCGAGTCAGTCAGCATAGCCCTCCCTCTGGCTTTTCGCTGTCCGGCCGACGCTGTATATATCCGTAGCCGAGAGAACCACGTGAAGGGGCCCATTCACATGAGAAACCCGGCGCGCTTCTGATAGCAATGTTTCCGTCAATATCAGCTAAACCAAGCGAGTAGAGGTAGTAGTTTATCTTTATTTCTGTCGTCCTGAGGCAAAGCGTTAACAACATTCGTGAACGAGGCACGAGCATTCGTAAGAGCTTTTTGGCCAAGTTTTTTTTCCGCCGTAAGTATCATCTGGAATATCCCCTCCACGCAGCGGAAAAAATCGGTATTCGCATCGTCTACCAAGAAGCGTCCTACTTTGGTATCCAAGGCCACAAGATACACCCGCGGCTCGTTTGCGTCGCCTTTCCCATATACATATTGGGCACCGTCATAAATGTCAGAGAGATATTCTTCTTTGGAGATGTACTTTTCGCCGATATATCGAAGTAAAGAACTGAGAAAGGTATCTATCTTGTCCATGTCGCTTTCCGGGTCGTCAAAGATAAGTGTTACCAGATCGTTGCCATCAAGTTTCTGCGAAATGGTGTAGACTACGGCCTCCTTGCCGGTTTCTTCAATGAACCGTTCTTTAGAAACCACCGCCACGCCTTTTCCTTCAAGCTCCTGGAATAGTTCATCGCTTCGTTTCACGGCAGCGTGAATATCAGAAATGCCTAAACTTGTCGTAAGGCGTGAGGCGGGCTCCTTTCTTACTACTTTATCACGCCGCCCTTCGATATAGCTCAGAGTATAAGAAAGATCGCTTGGTACGAGTGTATGGGGAAAGACATCATTTCTTTCAGCTGGTGATCCTGTGCTTTCATAGGTCATCGGTCAATTTTTATCCTTGCCTCTTCAAATAGTTTTCGATTTTCTCGTGCAGGCGTTCAACAATGGGCTGGGTGGCCTTTTGAGCAAGCTCATACCTCCCTTTCATATCGTCCCATTCGTTGGTTTCCGATGCCCTATCCAACCGCATCCAGATCTCGTCAGCTGGGATGCCAGCCGCCCGAAGCGTATCCGTCATGGGATTAACTTGCGCCCTGTCGATCTCGTTTATACCATCTCCGGGATCTTTGAAGTCCGGAGAATAAACTTCCAATACCTGGCCATACACAACGGGCGCCCGTCCCTCCTTCTTTGCATAAAACTCTGTCAGTCTGGCTTTGGCCTTTTCTGTCTCTGTCTGAAAGTCTCGCCTCATCCAATCGGGAACTTCGATCAGAAACACATCGATGACATTCTTTTTGACAATATAATCGTGGGCCCGAAACGTTTTTCCAATCAGTCCGCCTTCCCGTATTTCTTCATCGATATCGAGCACCTCTTGATCGTTCCTGTCATATGTCAAAAAGGTCAAAGCATACGTCCGTAAAATATTTCTGCCATCAACAAGCCGCACTTCTCGAATTCGTTCAATACCTTCTGGCACCTCTTGAACATTGTCGTGTCTTTTTACATCAGCGTGAATCGGACCGTATTTCTCTTCAAGAATATCGGTATGGAGCTTCTCTTTGACCGGAAAGTGTCCGGCGTCACGTACTGTGGGAGCTTCAATAGACATATCTTGGAATCACTACACCAGGACGACGGAGGCGACTTTATCACCAGAGTCCATTTTCATGACGCGCACGCCTTGCGTGGCGCGGCCGAGGACGGATACCTGTTCGACGGACGTGCGGATGACCTGGCCCTTCTTGGAAATAGCAATGAGTTCTTTGTTGTCTTCGGAGGTGATGTGCGCAGATACCAGATCGCCGGTCTTGGGTGTGATCTTGGCGGTCATGATGCCCGAACCAGCGCGCTTTTGGACCTTGTATTGCTTGAGTTCCGTGCGCTTGCCGTAGCCGTTTTCCATGACAGCCAGGAGCATCAGGCCCTTTTCCGCGCCGGACGGGATCACATCAGCCCCGACAACACGCTCTTTGTCATCGAGCCGGACGCCGATGACGCCGCCCGCGGTGCGGCCCATGGGGCGCACGTCTTTTTCTTTGAAGCGGATAGCGTTGCCGCCAGAGGTCGTCATGACAACCTCGTCATTGCCGGACGTCGCCAGCACCCAGCGCAGTTCGTCGTCCCCTTTCAGGTTGATGGCGATCAGGCCATTCTGGCGAACGTGGGCGAAGGCGTCGATCGCCACCTTTTTGATGACGCCGTGCGCGGTGGTCATGAATAAATAGGAACCCTTTTTGTCCTTGGGAATCGGCACGACGGCGGTGATGCGGTCAGTCGGCAGAACTTGTAGAAAGTTGACAATCGCCCGGCCCTTGGACTGGCGGGACGATTCGGGCACTTCGTAGCCCTTGGTTTGGAACACTTTGCCGGAGTTGGTGAAAAAGAGCAGGCTGTCGTGCGTATTGGCCATGAAGAAATTCTCCACGACGTCTTCTTCTTTCGTGGCAATACCCATGAGACCCTTGCCGCCGCGCTTTTGGGCGCGCAGGTCGTCCGGTGCGAGGCGCTTCAGGTAGCCGCCGCGCGTGAGCATAAAGAGCGCGTCCTCTTCGACGACCAGCTCTTCCTCTCCGATTTCCCGCAACGGAGATTTGACGACCTTCGTGCGGCGTTCGTCGTGGTATCGCTCGCGGATTTCGCTGAATTCTGTTTTTACCACGCCGAGGATTTTCTTGGGACTCTTGAGCAGGTCTTCCAAATACGCGATGAGTTTTAGCTTTTCATCGAGCTCGTCCTCAATCTTTTTGCGTTCCAGTCCCGCGAGCGCCTGCAGCCTCATTTCCAAAATGGCGATCGCCTGTTTCTCGGAAAATTGGAATTTCTTGATGAGGTTTGCCATCGCGTCCTCGCGCGCAGCCGATTGTTTGATAACTTTGATGATGGCGTCAATGTGATCCAGCGCCTTTTTCAGGCCTTCCAGGATGTGCGCCCGGTCCTTGGCCTTGTTGAGTTCGAACTGGGAACGACGGATCACCACATGCCGGCGGTGCTCGATGAATTTCTCCAGCATGCTCTTAAGTCCAAGCGTCTGCGGCTGGATGCCGTCAACCAAAGCGAGCATATTAAAGTGGAAGGAGCGTTGCAGTTCCGTATATTTAAATAACTGATTGAGGATTTTCTTGGGGAAGGCGTCCTGCTTGAGATCGATGCTGATGCGCATACCGTCACGGTCAGATTCATCGCGCAGGTCGCGAATGCCTTCGATCTTTTTTTCTTTGACCAGATCGGCGATCTTGATGATCAGTTCCGATTTGATTACCTGGTAGGGAATCTCGGTGATGATGATTTGAAAACCTTTCTTGTTTTCGACAATGTCCGCTTTGCCGCGCATAACGACCGGTCCTCGACCCGTCGCGTATGCCGTAGCAATGTCCCGTTCGTTATAGATCGTCCCGCCGGTCGGAAAGTCCGGTCCTTTGACAAACTGCATGAGCTCGGCCAAATCCGCATCAGGATGGTCAGTGAGATGCATGAGCGCGTCCATGATCTCGGTCAAGTTGTGCGGCGGAATGCTCGTGGCCATGCCCACAGCGATACCCGCACTGCCATTGAGCAGAAGGTTGGGGATTTTGGTGGGAAGAACTCTGGGTTCTTGACGAGAGCCGTCGTAGTTGGCTCCCCAATCGACCGTATCCTTCTCGATATCCTCGAGTAACTCGTGAGCAATGCGGCTCAAACGGGCTTCCGTGTACCGCATGGCGGCGGCACTGTCGCCGTCGATGGAACCAAAGTTCCCCTGGCCTTGCACGAGCGGGTAGCGGAGCGAAAAATCCTGCGCCATGCGCACGAGTGAGTCGTAGATTGAAGTATCGCCGTGCGGGTGGTAGTTACCCATCACGTCGCCGACCGTCTTGGCGGATTTCTTGAGTTTGGCATTGGCGGTGTTGCCCGACTCCCACATTGACCACAGAATGCGTCGGTGCACGGGCTTCAAGCCGTCGCGCACATCCGGCAACGCGCGCGCAACAATGACGCTCATGGCATACTCCAGATATGAGCGCTTGATTTCCTCGGTGATATCTTTGGTGGCAACCGAAACGTGTTGCTTTTCGTGATCGTTAGGCATACAAAAAATACCTTTCTCCCAAATTATTAGCGATCGGCGGAAACCGGAAACAGAAACGGCCGTCGCGTCGGGACCTGCTCGGAAGAATCCCCAGAACCGGAATCGATGGTTCCGAACAATCCCGTAATCGTCGCCCGCAGATACTCGAATCCGCGCTCGACGAACGCCAGCGGTCCGCCGGTCTGCTCCTGAACGGCGGCATACTGCTCCTGCGCCGCGGAATCCGGGTTCAGAAGCACAAACACGTCCCGCTTGAACGAATCAAGCCACAGCCCGCCAACCAAGGCGACGGCAACGAGCGCCGATAACCCGAAAAAGATTGATCGCACATGCGGCGGCTGTTGGCGTATGTCGTGAAGCAGGGACATGGTTACGGTTCGAGCATGACCAGTTTTGTCTCTTCGACCGGAAGGGTCTTCTTGGCCACCTTGAGTCTGTCGGTTTTCTCCGGCGTCAATCCGATTTCCTTGATAAACTTTTCCGCGCCATCCAGCTCAACGGTCAATCCGGGAATCCGATAATGCATCGGGATGACGATTTTCGGCTCGATCTGACTGATGATTTCGGTGGCCGTTTTTGCGTCGATCGTATAGGTTCCCCCGACCGGGATCATCAGTATGTCGACATCCCCGATATCTTCAACTTGGGCGTCGGTCGGCTTATGCCCAAGATCGCCCAAATGGCATACGGAAAGTTCGTCGGCCTTGATCTTGTAGATCGTATTCAGCCCCCGTTCGGCGCCCTGAACGGCGTCATGGTATGACAAAATGCCCTGCACGTGAATTCCCTTTCGTTCGTATTCTCCCGGCCCATCGATGATAAATGCTTCGGGAGTGGCGCTTTCAAGGTTGTTGTGATCATAGTGCTGGTGCGTAATCAGCACAATATCGTCTTTGATCTTCGGCGCGCGAAGTCCGATTTCCTTGCTGAAAGGATCAATCAGAATACTCCCCTCTTTGGATTCGATACGGAAACAACTCTGTCCGAACCAGCTGATGATCATGGCTTCATGATACCAGATTTGAGAGGTCGGATCAAGCTTTGCACCATCATGCCATTCCTTGCGTTTTTAAAACTTCCGGGGTATACTCCGCGGGTATTACATAACGCTTTTCGGTGCCCTGCGCGCTCCAAAAGCAGCCTATCCATTCTTACTGTCATGAACGCACTGCAACCAACAAACGTCAAATCAATGAAAGAACTTCTCTCCCGGGAGGAGTTCAGTCTTCCCAAGGTCGGACAAATCCTCACCGGAACCATTATCAGCGTCTCAAAGAGCAACGCGCTGATCGATCTGGGTTCGACGGGAATCGGCATCGTCTACCCCGGCGAATTTTACGACAGTCCCGACCGCATGAAGCGCCTGCATCCGGGCGAACCGGTCTCCGCCATTCTCCTGGAACTCGAAAACGACGACGGCTATCGCGAGTTGTCGCTCAGAGCCGCGCAAATGACAACCGCCTGGCAACGCATCAAGGAGCGCAAAGACAGCGGCGAAGTCATTACGACGACTATCATGAATATCAACAAAGGAGGCCTCATTGTTGAGATCGAAGGCGTCCAGGGATTCCTACCGCTCTCCCAGCTTTCGAGCGAGCACTATCCCAAAGTCGAAGGCGGCGATACGACCCGTATCGTCCAAACGCTCCAAAAATACAAAGGCCAGGAGTTCCGCGTCAAGATCCTGGATTTTTCGGAAGAAGAAAACAAGCTCATCGTTTCTGAACGGGCCATCCAAGAAGAAGCGGCCAAGAAAGAACTGGCCAAGCTCGCGGTCGGCGACATGGTTGAGGGCACCGTCACCGAAGTCACCGACTTTGGCGCCTTCGTCAAATTGAGCGACACGCTCGACGGCCTGATCCATTCTTCCGAAATCGCCTGGAAATTCATCGAGGACCCGCGCGAAGTTCTCCATCCCGGCGACGACGTCAAAGCAAAAATCATCAATCTCGACGGCGGCCGAGTCTCGTTGTCCCTGAAAGCCCTTCAGCCCGATCCGTGGCTGACCGTCGAACAGATTTTTTCGATCGGCCAGAAAGTCCGCGGGACGGTCATCAAGATCCGCGGGAACGGAGCCTTCGTCGAACTTTCCAATGATATCGTCGGACTTATTCCAACCGCCGAATTCGGTAATCAGAATCCGAGCGAGGTTGTTCATGTCGGCCAGTCGTACGATCTCGCCGTCGTCAGTATCGATCCCAAGGATCACAAACTTATCCTGACCCTGGAAAAAACGGAATAACCTTCTCCGTCTCTTTACCCTCTCAACTCTCCGTCTCCCTCTCCCCCTTCCGGGAGCACGACGTTCCCCGATTGCCTTGTCCGGGGTCCGCCGAGCAGTGCTCTGCTCGGCACTC
>CAYQNM010000018.1:0-13498 GCA_964419015.1 uncultured Candidatus Saccharibacteria bacterium
CCAGTGGTCGAGCGGTGTGGATGCGCAGAGTATTTTTGCGCCACGTCGTCCAGGCACCTGGCTCGTGGCTCAACGCGCGGATGTGGTTATAAATATCGCTCGCGGGCCTTGACCACTCGATTTTGCCATCCTTGAGAGAGAGCTTTGAGCAGAACGTCGCATGCGCGTGATCTTGTTCCTGGGGCGCGATGGATCCAGCTAGGTATTTTGGCACAACACCCACCAAGAGGTCTGCGCCCAGTTCCGCCAAAGCGTGCTCGACTTCGGGATAATGTGCCGTTTCGGGAATGGCATACGGCGTGGTAGCCAGGATCGGACCATGGTCTACTTCAGCATCCAGGCGCATGACCGACACGCCGGTTTTCTTGTCGCCGTTCAGAATCGCCGCCTGGATAGGGGACGGCCCGCGATATCGGGGCAGGAGCGACGGGTGGAGGTTGATATATCCGAACGGTGGAATGTTCAAGTACTGATTGGGGATGATCTTGCCGTAGGCGACGACGATGGCAAGATCCGGTTTCAGATTTCTGAATTCGGCGAGAAATGCCGCATCTTTGAGCGTTGCCGGTTGGAAAACGGGGATGCCGTGTTCCTGGGCGAGAACTTTGACTGGCGGGGGTGTCAGTGCTTGCTTGCGCCCCGCCGGCCGGTCCGGCGCCGTGACGACGGCAATGGGACCCTGTCCGTGGTCGATCAGTGTCCGAAGCGACGGCACGGCAAAATCAGGCGTTCCAAAAAAAATAATGCGTAGAGGAGAGGTCTTCATCCGAAATATTCGATCTAACGATGTAACACATTACCACGATCGTGGTAATGTGTTACATGGTTTTGTCATATTCATTTACACTCGTGTACGTTCGTTGATGGTTGTTCCGTTCAGATGATCCGTCTCGTGCTGGAGGACGCGGGCCAAGAATCCGCGCGCGCGGATGCGGATCTTTTTTCCACGCAGGTCGAGCGCTTTGAATTGTATTTTTTTCGCGCGCGCGATCGGGACATAGAACCGAGGGATCGACAAACATCCTTCTTCCATCTCATCAAACTCTTTGGAATACTCGATGATCTCGGGATTCGCGAAAGCATCGGGGAGGCCGTGTTCCTTGGCGAGCTCGGCATCAATAACGAAGAGTTGGATGTCCTGCCCGACCTGATTGGCGGCCAGGCCGACGCCGTTGTGATCTTTCATGGCCGCACGCATCTGGTCTGCGAGACCGTCAAAGGCGCCCTTTTTGAGGTCATCGGCGGTGATCGGTGCGAGCGTGCGCTTGAGAATCTCATCGGGCACCTTGACGATATTCATGATGTAAATCCTACCAAATGGCGATTCATATGACAATCAGGGCGATTTTGACTTAATGCTATTTTAATGTGTAATATGCTACCCTTGCGCGGCGATGTTCCAGAGGAGGAGATATGAATATTGGTATTCAGGTCGAGGTGGCCGATGTGCATATGCTTTCTTCGGAATTAACGTCTCCGAAGGAAGCTCCTTCGGAGGCAAACAGGGGAAGCATTGAGCATCTCCGAGGTCTTGCGGAGCGAATGAATAGAGTCCGGAGTGAGCTCGCGCATCTGCGCCTTACTGCGCAAAGCGCAAAAAAATAAGCTCGGTATTCTCGCCACAGGTCCCTCCCAAGGGACCTGCTTCTATATGTATCTTTGTGTTGGTTCTCATACCAAGGATTGAGGATCAGGATCAATGCTCCATCCAGACGGGATGTATTTGAGGATGGTTTCCAGATTGTCTACGGAATAGCCGATCTTTAAAATGATGTACTGATTATAAAGATTATCCTCCTTGGCTACCGAGGCCGGTGACGGGCCGAGCATTGTGATGGCGTCACCCAGGCCAAGGCGAAGCACGGCCATTTTTAACTTTTCGCTTACCACACGCGCCTGGTATGCCGCCGCACGCTGATCGGCATGCTTGAAACCGATTTTGACGAGTCGGCTGAAGGGCGGATAATCGAAGCGTTTTCGGGCATCGAGTTCTTTGGCGTAAAATTCCTGGTTTCCGGATAGTCCGAGCGCGAGTGCGGCGCCGGAGGGATTGTTCGTTTGAACGATCATCGCCGCTGGCTCGCAATCACGCAGCTGAGCGAGCTGGTATGCGAGGCGCTCATCGGTGCGAAAGTCGTTACTTGTCGCCAGAGCGTCGGTATTAACGATGCCGATCAGGTCGAATCTCTGGCGATATCGGTGACTCGCTATCATGTGCGTAGCAATGACCAGCGGGCAAGGTGATGCATTGATGCCGGCCATGAGCGCCCTTTCGCTGGCCGTGTCTCTGACAAGATCGGAATCGAGGATGAAAGACTCGATGTCGCGGACATGGTGGCGTTCCATGAGCCGTTCGGCTTCTTCCTGTATTTTTTGGCTCCCCGGAATTCCGGACGGCGTGAGTGCCGTGCTTCTGCAGTTGCCGCAGGCATCGGGAAATTGGTGGTATGCTGCGCAGTGGTAACAGATCAGCATCCGCTCGGACGTCTTATGGACGCGCAAGGGAATATCGCAGTTTTTGCAACGGGCCAATCCGCCGCAATTTCTGCATACGACGATAGTGGAATATGCCCGGCGCGACGAATAGAGAAGAACTCGTTTTTTGCGGGTAAGTGCTTCAGAGAGCGCGCGTTCGAGCGGACGGGAAAAAAGCGATGTCGAACCGGTGCGGATTTCTTGGGTCAGATCCACGACCGTAATGGCACTCTGGCATGGGGAGCCGACTGCATTCGCGTGGCTTGCCTGAGGCGCGCCAAGTGCATGATATTCGGCGACTCCCAGCAGGGATGACATTTGAATCAGCCGCGCGCCATATATTTCGGCAATATGGCGTGCTGTCTCGGGGGTTCGATATTTCGGCGTACTATCTGATTTATAGGCCTCGTTCAAATAGTCTTCGACGATGATTGCTCCTAAACAACGAAATGGCGCGAACAGAGCCATTCTCGTCCCGACAATAAGGCGCGGAGGATCGTCCTGGAGTTTGCGGTATGCGGCGGCACATTCGGCTCCGGAAAGCTGGGAATGGATGACAATCGGGTCGAACTCCGCCAGGGCGTGTACGAAAAAATCAAGAACGGCCCGTTCCGGAACAAGGAGGACGACATGCCCGCGCAGGAGACCCGCCCGGATATGCGGAAGAATCTGCGCGATCGTTTCTCCGGCAGATACGGTAATAACCAGCGGTTCGGGCGGGGGTTGAAGGGGCAAAAGGGGATCGCGCACCGGCATGGCATAGCGCTTGGTTTGAAAAAACGGGGGAAGGACCGTTTTGAGGCATAGCGCAAGCGGTGCATAGTAATATGCGGCGAGCCATGCGGCTATTTTAAGCTGAAGCGAGTTGATGCAGGGTTCTTCTGAGATGACCTCGGCGGCTTTTTTGAGTTGGAAGAGAGATTTTTTAAGGGAGATCTTCTGACTTTCCAATGTGCTTGAAGCGATCACCACGGCTTTGATCAATCGCGATCCGAGCGGAACCCGTATCACGGCGCCCCGCACAAGCGGCCGCTCGAAAAAATAGCTCAAGAGTTGGGGCGCTTGAGAGGGGAGGGTGGCCAGGGGGATCACTTCGATAATATACATAAGAATATTACACACCCTACGGTGGCAAAATCATAAAAAATAAGTTACCCTTTGTCTATGTCTGTAAAAGTGCGTATCGCCCCGAGTCCAACGGGGAATTTGCATGTCGGTACGGCGCGTACCGCGCTGTTTAATTGGCTTTTTGCGCGGCATTACGGTGGATCGTTCGTCCTGCGCATCGAAGATACCGACACAGAACGATCTGATGCGCGCTATGAACAAAGCATCCTCGAAGGACTCACGTGGCTCGGCATTCTCTGGGATGGCGAGGTTTCCCGCCAATCCGAGCGTCGGGAAACATATCGCGAATTTCTTCGGCGATTAATTGATTCCGGGAAGGCGTTCTGGTGCCATCATTCTATTCAGGAACTGGAAGCAGAGAAAAAACTGCAGATGGAACTTAAAGAACCGCCCCGTCATATATGTCAGGATAAGTATTCTGCTCGTGGGAAACAACCGGGGCAGATTATCCGCCTGGCAGGGGACGAGACTCCGGGGCGATCCGTCGTATTTAACGATCTCATCCGGGGACCCATCCAATGGAGCGCGTCTTCCATCGGCGACTTGTCGCTGGCAAAAAACGAAGATACGCCGTTGTACAACTTTGCCGTCGTGGCGGACGACATTGACATGCAAATCACTCACGTTATCCGGGGCGAAGACCATATTTCTAATACGCCCAAGCAAGTACTGATTTACCAAGCCTTGGGCGCGAAGATGCCGGAGTTCGCCCATGTGCCGCTTATCCTGGGCGCGGACAAGTCCAAGCTTTCCAAACGCCACGGCGCTACAGACATCATCGCATATAAAAAGGATTATCTTCCCGAAGCGATGGTAAATTTTATGGGATTTTTGGGTTATACCTACGACAAGGAAATTCTAACCAAAGAAGAAATGGCCGGACAGTTCGACATTACAAAGGTCCATAAGAACGGAGCGGTGTTCGACGCGCAAAAATTAAACTGGGTCAATGCGCAGTATGTGCGTCACCTTTCTCCGGACGCATTTCGTTCTGCCACCGGAGTTTCGGTGCCTGATGCCGCGATTCCTCTCATGACCGAACGCCTGGAAAGACTCTCCGATGTCCAGAACTTTTCGTATTTTTGGAACCCACCGGCTTATGAAGCTGATCTTCTGATATGGAAAACGAGTCCGCGCCAAACCGTTCGGGATGCGCTGGAGAAGGCGCGTGACGCTCTGGCTCACAACACATTCGCGACTCACGACGAACTGCGCGCCACACTTGATGCGCTCGCAGACCAGCTCCATGCCAAGGGTTTGATTTATTGGCCGGTGCGAGTGGCGTTGACCGGGTCGAAAGCGTCGCCAGATCCCTTGGATATTGCGTTCGTGCTCGGAAAGGATGAAAGTCTTCGTCGCATCGATGCCGCGATCCAGAAGCTGTCATGAAAAGACACACTATCGCATGGCCATTGTTCGGGGCCGCTTTCATCGGCATATTGGCTGTGCCGCTGATTCCGGCGGTCGCGCAAACCAGCCAAGAGCGAATCGACGAGCTTCGGCGGCAAATAGAAGATCTTGAACATCAGGCAAGCCAGTATCGCGACAACATTGCCTCCGAACGAACCAAAGGCAACTCCCTCAAGCAGGAGATTTCCGTACTGAAAAATCAGATCAACGGCCTTGAAGCCCAGATCACGCTCACAGGCAAGAAGATCGATACGACCAAGATCGAGATCGGCGATTTGGAAGATAAAATATTCGCGGCACAGGAGGATATTCGTGAGCAAAAACAAAGCATCGGTCGAATCATTTTATTTTTCCACCGGCAAGATCGCGAAAATCTGCTCGTCAGTTTACTCAAAAACAAGAACCTGTCAGATTTTTTCCGTCAGGGTCAGTATGCCGGCACGATTAACGCCCAACTCGTAAGCCTCGTCGGGCAACTCCAGGCGGCGGAAGATTCCTTGCGCGGCAATAAGCAGGACTTGGAGGGGAAAAAACACCAACTTGAAGCATATCATCAGGAACAAGTCGCCAAGAAAGAATCTCTTGACGACGCCAAGCAGGCAAAAAATCTTCTCTTGACCCAGACCAAGGGACAGGAGGCGGCCTACCAGCGGATGCTGAACAGCGTCGAACGCCAAGAGGCGGCATTTTTCAGCGAGTTGCGGACGCTGGAATCCAATGTCATCGCCGGTGGGCTCTATATTGTCCATGTCCAAGCTACCGGACTGCCTCCTCGGGGCACCAAGCTTTTCCAGCTCCCCATGGAAAACGCGCGTATGACGCAAGGATACGGCATGACGACCTATGCTCGTCGGGGCGGATACGGCGGGGCGCCCCATAACGGTGTCGATTATGCCGTGGGGTACGGTACACCGATCAAAGCGATCGGAGACGGAATTATCATCGCCAATGGTTCCAACGACGGCTGGGGGAATTGGGTTGCTATCCAGCATCCGGATCACTACAACCTTGTCAGTCTGTATGGTCACATGAGCGCGCTTTCGCCATTATTGGCCGGAACCAAGATACGTGCCGGCGATGTCATCGGCTATGAAGGCAATACTGGCCATGTCACGGGTTCGCACCTGCATTTGAGCTTGTATAAGGACTTTTTCACGTATGTAAACGATAAAAAAGGCCAGTTGTATTTCAATTATTTCGAGGGTTCGTTGAATCCCTTCGATTATCTCTAAGTGAATATCGAATCAAAACCGAGCATTGTTATCGCGGGCGGGGGGTTCGGTGGCATCCGCGCCGCGCTGGATGTGTCACGTGCGCTTGGCCGGCGTGCCAAGGTTACGCTGATCGATAAAAACGCGTCCCATCTGTTTGTGCCGGAACTGTACGAAGTCGCGGCTGCTTTGGCAGTTCCGGACGATCCGTATGCCCTTACGCTCCGCCATACGTTATGCATTCCCTACACCGATATTTTTGCGCAGCACCCCGTGGAGTTTGTACAGGCGGAAATCGCTGACATCGATTTGGACCGGCAGGCCGTTATGACGCGCGGAGGTGCGGCGGTCGCGTATGATTATCTGGTGATCGCATTAGGAAGCCAGCCGGCCGATTTCGGGATTCCCGGCGTCCCGGAATATGCCTATCAGTTCAAAACGATGGACGACGCCTTGCTCATCAATCGCCGCATCCACGAGCTCATGCAGAACATTAAGAGTGGAGTCCGTCAAGCCCCGTTGAAGATATTCATCGGCGGCGCTGGGTTCACCGGAATCGAAACGGCGGCAGAATTGGCTCTCTGCATGCGCCGGCTCGCTCGGGCCGCTCGAATCCATGGCAAACCGGTCTTAGTGTATCTCTTTGAGGCCGGCCCCAAAATCCTACCAACTATTTCGGAGCGGGAACGCGCTCTTATCCGTGAGCGTTTAACGCGCTTGGGTGTCATCGTTATGGAACAGGCGGCGATCGAAGAAGTTGGCGATGGTCTGATCAAGCTAAAGGACGGACATACGATGCGCGGAGACATGGTCATCTGGACGGCCGGCATCGAAGCGCATCGCATGATACGGGCGGTGAAGGGGCTTGAGCTTACGCCGCGCGGAAAAATCATTGTTGGGGAACATTTGCATCTCCCCACGCGCAACAATGTCTTTGCGGTGGGGGATAACATCGAATTCGTCGACCATGCGACCCAAAAACCAATCCCCTCGCTCGCATATTTGGCGATCGACCATGGGCGGGTCGCCGCCTCGAACATCGTCCGTTCGTTGTACGGCAAGGAACTGATGGTGCACAAGCCGTTCTACGACATCTGGGTTGCGCCGGTAGGCGGCAAGTATGCTGTTGCGCATCTTTGGCGTGGCATCGTATTCAAGGGGCTCCTGGGGTGGATCGTACGCGAACTGGTCAACCTTCGATATTTCTTCTCCCTTCTCCCGATTCGTTCAGCGGTGCGTTTCTATTGGCGAGAAATGAAAGTATTTTTAAGAAACGACTGATGCTCGTTGTGGTTCCGACGGGGGAGTGGGGCCTCCCTTGCGATCTCCTCTCGCTCTAGCCGAACATGAACGGCATCCGGAGCATATCGTCTGGCATTGCTCCTTCTCACGACTATCGATGAATGGGGGAGGATATCCAAAATTATAGCGGCCATTCGAAATAAGCGTTCAGTATCGACGTGTTCAGGAACTTCGGCTATATAGTGTCGCATAAGCTGTATTGTGCGACGGTGTTAATCCTGGAATTTGTGCGATACCCTTTTCCTTGGAATGTCGTTGATTCGGTTTGCGTACAAAAAATAGTAAACGATAAACCCCCTGTCCTCTTTTCTGCCGTAGCCCCCAGCTGGAAAATTCCCATTCTGTTTACTTTACTCCTTACTGTCAATCTTGTGTTTCTGTTTGCGCGCAGTGTACACTGGTGACATGACTCGTTTAATTTTTGATATTGAAACCGTCGGTGTCGACTTCGATTCCTTAGAGCCCAAGTCTCAAGAATACTTTTTGCGGTTCGCTGACTCCCCCGAAAAGGAAGAAGAAGCACGTCGCAGTTTGAGCTTCTATCCCCAGACCGGGCACATCGTCGCGATCGGGATTCTCAATCCGGACACGGATCGGGGCGCGGTTTTTTACCAATCCCCCGAAGGCGGAGAAAAAACGGAAGACGCCACTGCGCAGTATGTTCCTTTTGGCAACGAGCGGGATCTGCTCACGGAGTTTTGGGAAGTGGCCCGGCACTACGATCAGTTCATTACGTTCAACGGACGCACATTCGACAATCCGTACATCATGGTCCGTTCGGCCATTACCAAGGTCAAGCCGACCAAAAATCTCATGCCGAACCGCTACTATGATTCGCACATCGACCTCTTGGATCGTTTGACGTTCTTCGGCGCGGTCCAGCGCAAGATGTCCTTGCATATGTGGTGCCAGGCATTCGGCATTAAAAGCCCCAAGGCAGACGGCATCACGGGCGATGATGTTGCCGGACTTTTCAAGGCGAAAAAATACCTGGACATTGCCACCTACTGTTTTGGCGACATTCGGGCGACCAAGGAGCTCTTCGAATATTGGGATCGCTATATCAACATCAAGTAACCCCATACCATATGCTGTATTCGGGATTGAACGATTTTCGGACTCGGGCCGGCTATGAGATCGATGGCCGATGGTATCCCCGAGTGACCTCCATCATCTCGATTAAATCCAAACCCGGCTTGTATATGTATTATGCAAGTCTGCCGAATTTTCAGACGGCGGAGGCCATCAAAAACCGTTCAGCGCAGGAGGGCCAGGAAGTGCACACGGTCGTCGAGGCTCTTTTGAAGGGGGAACCCACGGTTATCCCCGACTCCCTGGCGCCGACAATTCGCGCATTCGAGGAATTCCGCTCCCGCTATCATGTAACCCCCCTGAAAGTCGAGGAACGGATTTTCAGTAAAATCCATCACTACTCCGGAACCATCGATGTGCTTGCCGAAATTGACGGCGTGGTGGGCGTCCTGGACCTGAAAACGTCGCAGTCGGTGTATCGTGACTATGGCATGCAAACGGCGGCATATGTACAAGCATTGAGCGAAGATCCCCAGCTCCCTCCCCTGACCAGCTGGATCTTGCGCCTTGACCAATCGCAGGCATGTCTGCGGTGCGGCGCATCATTGCGCGGCAAAGGGGGCACGAATAAAATTCGCGGCCAAAAATATCCTTGTGACCATGAATGGTCCCCCGTGCAGGGACAGTATGAATTCAAAGAAGTCGCCGACTACGAATCGAATCTCAAGGCCTTCCTTGCTGCCAAGACGCTCTGGGAGTGGGAACACGAACACTTTCTGAAGAAGTTGATCTAAACAGAGACACCTTCTCTGGTATCATTGGCAGTTGCCCGCGAGAGTATATCCTGCTTTCTGTGCTTCTGCTTCCGTGGCAAACCAGAGCTGATTGCTGGTCTTGATACGCTTGGCGCCCGAGCACCAGGAGTGGTGGTAGAGCTTGGAGTCCGATGCCTTGGATGCCACGACGCGGGGATCGCGCGGGGCGGATGATGGCAGGGGTATCCCCTCTTCCTGGGTTGGTTGGAAAATATCAGAACGCTGGGCCTTGTGTGAGAGGGATTCTTCGAGGGTCCGGATCCGGCCCAGATTATAGCTGATTGCGGCGATGAGGCCGATAGCCGCGAGCACAAATACATCGCTTCCCGAGCGATTGACGAATTCTTTTATTTTTGCTACTATCGTCTTCATGGCGCATACCAAAGCTATAGGAACAACTCAACTCGGACGCGATTCTCGGGCTAAATATCGGGGTGTCAAATTATATGACGGCCAGATCGCGCGGGCTGGCAATATCATCGTCCGCCAGACCGGCAGTTCGTTTATCGCCGGTTCAGGCGTTCGCTCCGGTTCCGATTACACACTCTATGCCGCCATGAGCGGCAAAGTCAAGTTTACGACGCGCAAGAAGAAAAACTATGACGGCTCTCGCCGCCTGGTCAAAGTCGTCAACGTGGTCGCCTAGAACGCTCCGACAGAAAAACGAAAACCCACCCGCAGCAGGGTGGGTTTTCGTTATCCGGATTTTGTGAGGGCGGTGACGATAACTTTCAGAGGCACTTTTACCTCTTTGGTCAGTTCGAGCTCGACGGTATGGTCGCCGACGGTCTTGATAGCGTGTTCTTGAATGATGATGCTGTCCTCGGCAACGTCATATCCCGTTGTGGATTTGAGTTTCTGGGCGATTTCCTTGCGGCCCACGGCGGCGAAGAGCTTGCCGGAAGCGTTGGCTTTTTCGGCCAGTTCCAGTGTTACATCCTTGAGTTTCTCCGCGATTGCAAGGGCCTGGGTGCGTTCCAGTTCGAGCGTTTCTTGGAGGCGCTTTTTGAGGCTCTCCGATTCCTTAACTGCACCGGTATCGGCGGCTTTCGCCATCTTGCGCGGCAGGAGGAAATTGCGGGCGTAGCCGTCGCTCACGTCCTTGATGTCCCCGATCTGCCCAATCCCCCGGATATTGTGCAAAAGTATAACTTTCATCAAAGAATTTTTACTTAATGATTTCGATGGCCTTGTCCAGCTGAGGATCCTTGCCAGGTGTTCCGACTTCGACAGTCCCGTCTTGGACCTGTTTCGGATCGATGGCAATCTTGACGTCGGGCTCGATTCCCTTGTCTGAGATGGAAATGCCAGCTGGGGTCAGCCACTTGGCAACGGTGACCTTGAGCGAAGAACCGTCGGCATAGTTTTCCAATTCCTGGACCGAGCCTTTGCCGAAGCTCTTTTCGCCGACAAGGCGGACTCCCCGATTGTCGTGAACGGCGCCGGCCAAGATTTCAGAGGCCGATGCCGAACCGCCGTTCATGAGGAACACCGTCGGGAATCCCTTGAGTGCCCCTTCGCCAGACGTGCGAAATTCGTTCCGCTTGCCGTTTCCGAAATCTTCGATCACGGCCAGGGAATTCTTTGGCAGGAACCAGCCGGCGAGATCGATTGCCGAATCAAGCAAACCACCGGGATTGTTACGCAGATCAATAATGAGACGATCGGCTTTTGATTCCAAGATTGCCTGGGCTGTTTTTTTGAATTCGGCGTCAACGGTTTCATTGAATGCGAAGACTTCCATATATGCTACGTGATCGTTGATCATTTTCCATTCAACAGTAGGTACTTTGATCGTATCGCGAACGAGCTGGATATCGCGCGCCTCCTGTGACCCCAACGGCAGAATGTTGAGCTTTACGCGTGTCCCCTTCCGGCCGCGGATAAGATTGACGGCTTCTTCGACTGAAAGGTTGGCAGTCGAAGTGCCATCGATGGCCAGAATGCGGTCGCCGGCCTTGATGCCCGCTTTGAATGCCGGCGTGTCCTTGATCGGGGCAATGACCGTCAAAACGTTGTTGCGTTTGCCGATTTCCATGCCGACGCCGCCGAACGCGCCGGAAATTTCTTCCTGGAACTTTTTGCTCGTTGCCGGTTCAAAGAATACGGTATAGGGATCGCCGACACTGTTTACCATTCCGGAAACGGCGCCGTACAAGAGTTTTTGAGTGTCGAGGCGGTCGGTGTCTACATACTTTTCATGGAGCGAATTCCAAACGCGCCAAAAGAGTCCGAAATCAACTGCAAGAGGTTTTCCGGCGTCCTGATTGACAATTTGGCGTATCGCCGAATTCATCGATGCCGTCTCGTGATAACGGAGAAAGCCATATCCTCCGCCGAATCCGGCGGCCAGGGCAAAAACGATTGCGGCGATAAAAAATTTTCTGCTGAAGGTCATCATGTCAGTATGGGCGATGTTTTCGGCGTTGATCTTTTGGTGTTAAAAAAACCGTATTTCCTCAAATAGCGGAACCCGTCTTTGATGTGCCAGCGGGCTTCGCGATTGAGAAGCGCATCCAGGAACCAGACATGGCCCTTGGAGCCCCGCTTGAGATAGTGGTACACCTGCGCGGCGGGGTAATACGCCACCGCGTAGCCATTTTCCCAGAATCGCCGTGCCCAGTCAACCTCGCTGAAGTAATGGAACATGCGCTCATCCATGAGTCCGACTTTATCCAAGGCGCGGCGTGACGTCATCAGGACCGACCCCATGAGCCAATCGACAGGCGTGGCGGCATCCGGCCGCATAATGACGTCTCTCATCAGGAACCGATTGAGCACATGCGATGCGAAGGGTAGGTTTCCAATACGGCGGTACACGATGGTGAACGCGTTGTAAAACCGGAAGTAAGAGTGTTGAACCGTTTCATCGAAGTTCATGAGCTGTGGCCCGATCAGGCCAACATCTGGATGATGTGCCAGATAATCGCGCATCTGTTCCAGGGCTCCTGGCCGGACAACCGTATCGGGGTTTAACACCAGGATATATTCTCCGTGGCTGTAGCGAATGCCCTCGTTATTTCCTCGCGTGTAGCCGGTGTTTTCCTTGTACGGAAGCAGGGTGATCTGTGAAAATACTTTGGCGAATTCCTCACGCACGACATTCTGCGTCTCGACGCTCGTCTGGGAATCAACAACGATGATTTCACAATCCAGCGATGGGGAAAGGGCTCGAGACAGAGACGCTAGGCACAGACGCAGCAACGGTGGGTTCTTGTAGTTGACGATGATAATTGAAAGGGAGGCCATAGCATGAGCTCTATTGGTGCATACTTACAGCAGGATATTCTTGAAAAATGATTTCAATTCCGCCAAATTCCCTGTTTTCGGGAGCAGGATATATGCCCCGTTTTCGGTCGTTTGCATCAGAAGATTATCGGTGGAAACAACGCTACGCTTGATAGTCGCCGGGTCGACGCTCTTGGCAAGGGTGACCAAGCTCGCGATGTCGAACAGGTCGATATCTGTTGCGACGTTTTTCTTGATGGTCGTCATCAGTGATACGGCTTTGCCGGGATCCGATGCCAGGTTGAGGGAGAATATTTTGTCCTTGATGGCAAAGATCACTTGCTGTTGACGGCGAGCGCGGTCAAAATCGCTGGTCGAATACCGCGAGCGGACGTAGTAGAGCGCGGATTGGCCGTCCAGGTGATTCGGTCCGGCAGGGAGCGAGAACGTGGACCCCCATTGCATCGTTTCCGAAAATGGTTTCTCGAGCGTGACGTCGACGCCGCCGATTTCGTCGATGATCTGCTTGAACGCTGAAAAGTCGAACACCACGACATTATCGATCGAAACGCCCGTGATGCGAGACAGGAGCTTTTTTGCGCCGTTCAGGCCGAGATTCTCATAAGCCGCGTTGATTTTGTCGGTACGACCCGGAGTGATGGTTACATACAGATCGCGCGGGATCGAAACGAGGGACGATTTTTGGGTCGTCGTATCGAAGCTGAACAGCATGATGGTATCGGTCAAAAGCCCTCCGTCCTTGAGGTCATCCTCGCCCCGGATGCCCATGACG
This sequence comes from uncultured Candidatus Saccharibacteria bacterium, assembly GCA_964419015.1. Classification (GTDB taxonomy): domain Bacteria; phylum Patescibacteriota; class Minisyncoccia; order 2-02-FULL-40-12; family GWA2-44-9; genus CAYQNM01. Next base: position 13,395 of record CAYQNM010000018.1, read on the forward strand.
AGGATATCTTTGCGATTTTTTTCCGACGCCGGCATGTCGTAATCCGGTTTCGGCCACGAAGGCTTATCCTGTGAAAAAGGGAATATGCCGGCCGCTCGTCCCCA
>CAYQNM010000018.1:13598-16542 GCA_964419015.1 uncultured Candidatus Saccharibacteria bacterium
GTTCGCGCGTATCGGCAAGCATCAGTACGCGCACCGCATCTGCGGTCACTCGTGCCCGAGCCATGACAATGCGGCGCCGTGCAAGCATGCGGGGTGCCAGACGCAGAAATCTCCCCCACTCCAGAAGGATCCCTTGTTCGAACAGTCCGGCGTAGCCCTGCACATTGATTTCCCGCGCGAGAATTGAAACAGCATCCCGGAGAACGTTTTTCAGATGATCGTTTTTGATCAGCGTGAAGCGGGTATTCGACCAATCCAGGCGCCGCTTGCGTATCGGGATGGCCCGCCGTAGCGCCCGTCGGGCGACGTGATCCGCCAGAAGTCCGGTGTGTTTCACGCTCTTGGTCGTCGAGCGGTCATGCCAAGCAATGGCATTCGGAACAAATACCTGCCGGTGGCCATAGAGCGTCATTCGCCAGGCGAGATCCAGATCGTCGCCATACCAGAAATAGTCGGGATCCCATATCCACCCGCCATCATGCGCGGGCATACGACAGTCGTCCAGTGCGCTTCGCCGAAAAAATGGCGCTGCGCCCTCGACTCCGAAAATTGCGTGCCGGCACGCAAAAGCCGGACCGTCGGATTCTCCATGGCCGACGTTGATGACTTTTCGTTCGCGAGTCATGGCAAAGCCGCACGTATCGATCGTCCTACTCTGCGTGTATGAAGCATCCATGAGCTGATTGTATTCATATTGGTAAATTTTCCCCTGGATTGCCCCGATGTGCGGATCGGCTTTCGCGGCCTCAACACATGCCCGCACGAAATCAGGATCGAGCATCACATCCACGGAGAGCGCGATGACATATTCCCCGCGGCTATGCTTGAGCGCCTCTTCCTGGCCCGGCCACATACCCAGATTCACCCTCGACTCAACGATGGTACAAGGGGCCCCTTGTAATTCTTTGGCAATTTCGCGAGTGGCATCGGTCGAAGCGTTGTTAAAGACGATAATTTCGATGTTCGGATATGTCTGCGCCATCGCCGCGCGCAAACAGTGGCGGAGGTACTTTTCCCCGTTATGGACAACGATCTGGATTGAAACGAGGGAATTATTTTCCATGTGCGGCAATCAGGGCGCAGGTCGTGACGAACAAGAGGAACGCCCGCTCATCGAACAAGGCGACATCGGTCAGGCAATATGCCAGGACCCAGGGTATATAGATTAGCGCGGCTCCATAGTAGGCCATCAGGGTCGGATCCGTCGTGCCGACGTAATTTAAATAGGTCTTCGTGAACAGCCGCCAGAGGAGCCACAGCGCGATCAAGAGTGCCGGAATACCCATCTCCGCGGCAATATGGAGGTAGATATTGTGCGCCGAGGAGCCCGCTTTTGCCAGGAACAGCTTTTGACCAAGGATGACCGGAAAATTCCCGATGCCGACCCCCAAGAGCGGGTGTCGGACGATCGAAGCGATGGATTGCTTCCAGATCACGATGCGCTGGGCATTTGAGGTCTCGCCGAAGTCGATGATGGATCGGATGCGTTCGCCGAGGAGCAGGAAATTGCCCTTGGATACCAGAAATTGCGGTGACACAAAGACCGGATATGCGATACTGAAGAGCATGAAAAAGAGAATGAGATAAAGCGAAAGATATTTAAACACCCGCGCATGATAAGCACTAGCATGGCGACTCATCCAGGCAATGATGCCCATTGACACAAGGACGGCGGCGATGCTGGCAGCCCAGATGCCTCTGGTGCCGCTTAAAATCGCTATCAGGAGTGCCAAGGGCACCCAGACGATGCTCAGGCGGGTCCGGGTGCGGATCATGCGGCCCAAAGATGCTGTGCGTTCGGGGGAGTTCAAGAGTTTATCAAGCGCCAGGGCGAACAGCGCAGGGATGCCCAAGAGCACGAATTGCGGAAACGAATGCGAATCGGGAAACAGCGAAAACACGCGGAGCGACAGTTGCTCGCCGTAGTATGCGAACCAGGTATTGCCCAGGTGGACCGCAATGTACGACCAAGTGTTCCCGAATTCCCGCGCCTGAATCCCCTCACCCCAGATGCGCATGAATTGGTAGATGTCGACCAGATAGGTCGAAATGACCTGGATGAACCCGACAGCGATCACGATCATCGTCGGGATGGCGATGGCGCGGATGATCCGAGGAGCGAGGTTCTTGTTTCTGCGAAGCAGGTCGTATGCGACGATGCCGACAAGGGAGATATTGCCGAAGTAAATGATCCGCTTCAGGCCGAGTTTCCAATCTGGCGACCCGATGAGCGATGCAAGCGCCAGGAACAGAAGCAACAAAAGCGCAAAAATAACTGTGTTCGGGGTCCTGTCCCTCCTCACCCCCGCCGTACTCTGGGGTGCCTTCCGTGCGGCGGGGGTCCCCCAGTCGGGCCACCCCTCACGTTTCATCCTCATGAGAAACCATCTTGCAAAAATGATGAGCGCTAGAATCCGCCAGGTGTTGAAATTGTCGAATGTCGCCGTGATCGGAAGCGCCAGGAATAAAGGGATAGAAGCTACGAACAGCACCAGCGCATCTTCCAACGGTGCCATGAGCGCATAGAGCGCCAATCCCGCGGCCACAAGTAACGCCGCCTCGCGCGGCACCACGCCCGTTACGATGAGGGCAAATGCGATCATTTCGAATAGCACAAGGGTGATTATTTTTTTCGGCATAGGTTTCGGATAATGGCGAGCCAGCGGTCGGTGTGGTGGTGCCAGGTGAAACGGGCGAGAATTGCCGGGCGCGCTGTCAGAATGTGCTCGCGCTTTGCGGTGTCGGTCAGTGTCTGTCGGAGCGTCGCGGCGATGGATTCGACAGAACTGGGATCGGCTACGAAGAACGCGGCATCCCCGAAGATTTCATGGTTCAATGCATTGTCGGCGACGATCGGCATGGTGCCGTGTGCCAGCGCCTCAAGCGGCGGCAGCCCGAACGCTTCACGATCAGAAATATACGTCAGGCCGACGGCGTTATCAGC
>CAYQNM010000019.1:0-6775 GCA_964419015.1 uncultured Candidatus Saccharibacteria bacterium
TCTCGCGGCCGGTGAGATTTTCATCCACGGCGGCATTCTGGCCGGCAAGGCCGATGCTTGACCGCAGGGCATCGGCATCGCGGACGACATCAAACCCGGCAACGCGCGCCTGGCCGGAATCCGGCAGAAGCAGGGTCGTCAGAATCCGCACCAGCGTGGTCTTGCCCGCGCCGTTTGGGCCCAGGAGGGCCAGGATTGTCCCCGGCTCGACGGAGAGCGAGACGCCTTCGAGTGCGTGGACGCCGCCGAATGATTTGCGGATGTCCTCGACGATGATCGAAGCGCCAGAAGAAGCAAAGTGTAAATGGTGATGCAGATCAGTCTTGGGCCTGCCGATGATGTTGTATGCGGGATTATGAGCCATGAAGTCGAGATGTATCATACTCTTTGGCGACGATTTCTTCAACTTTCTGGAGCGTGTGGACGCTCATCAGCCGGACACGCAGATCTTTGGCACCATCCCACCCCGAGATGTAGATTTTGTAAAACCGCTTCAGGACGTCGAAATTCTTTGAAGGGCCCCACTGCCCGACGAACCGCCGCGTGTGATCCAGGAGTAGGTCAAGCCGCTGACGAGGTGTGACCACCGCGAGATCAATCGCAGGATTGAAAAACCAGGGATTGTGAAAAATTCCCCGCCCGACCATGATGCCGTCTACCCCGTATTCCGCGGCCTTTTCGAGACCTTCCTGACGCGACATCACATCCCCGTTGCCGATAACCAACGTCCCGCGCTCATGCGCCATGCGCGCGATCTCCCCGATGACGTCCCAGTGGGCCGGAACTTTGGACATTTCTTTCATCGTCCTGCCGTGGACGGTCAGTGCGGGAATATCCGTCTCCAGAAGCGTGCGGATCCACTCAAAGTCAATGGCATGCAAACCGAGGCGCGTTTTGACGGACACCGGCAAGCCGTTCGCGCCTTCTCGCGTCGCCGCGATGATCTCGCGTGCTAATTCCGGCGTTTTGGAAAGGCCGATTCCGGCGCCCTGCTTTACGACCTTTCGATCTGGGCACCCCATGTTGATGTCTATACCATCGAATCCCAGGTCCCGCGCCAGTTTCGCGCATTCGTAAAAGTTTTTTGGGTGTGCGCCGAAAAACTGCGCCACAATCGGATGCTCATCCGGCGTAAAGATAAGGTCCTTCAGTAATCGCTCTCGTCCCGCCGAACACAGCCCGTCGCAGGATACGAATTCCGTATAAAACACATCCGGTCTTCCGCATTCCGCGACAATATGCCGGAATGCCACGTCCGTCACATCCGCCATCGGCGCCAACACAAAAAACGGTTTCTTCAATTGTTCCCAAAATCCGTAATTCATCCGACAATTTTACTTTGTCCTCCTCGGCGATGTAACACTTTACCACGATCGTGGTAAAGTGTTACACGGCTTTATTTTTCTATGCTTTTGTGATGTACTGTAAAGATATGAACCTAGGTAAAATTTTACGAACGTCACTCTTTCTGATCGTGTCCGAGGTCATCGGAGGCATTATCGGCGTACTTGCCTATTTTATGCTTGTCGGTATCCTCGTGAGTCGGCATGTTATCACTCAAGAACGTTTCGCGGATATCGCGCTTCACGAAGGTTGGCTGTTGAGAGTAGCATCTCCGACCATGGCGCTGGTGGGCATGTTCGGAATGATAGTTTTTGCCGCACGGCATCAGCGGCTTAAATATATTTTTGAAAGACGGGAAGCAGTGATTATAGCCCTTCTGTCAGTTGTCATTCTCGAAGTTCTTTCAGCCATGTTTTATGCCTCCGGCCCGGTGCATTATTTTGGCTGGCAAGCTTGGCTTTTCCGATGTGCGACCCTTGCCATCCTTTATTTCTCACTCAAGCCGCGGCCGACTACTCAACCGTAGCGCGGATGCGGCGGATGCCGGCGGAGACGGCTTCTTCTTTGACGATTGTGAACTTCCCGATGACGCCCGTATGCTCGACGTGCGGGCCGCCGCAGAATTCTCGGCTGAAAGCCGACCCCGACCCGCTCACGGCGTCGGGGCTACCGACTGAATATACGCTCACGATCGATGGGTATTTTTCTTTGAAAAAATACAGCGCTCCGGTCTTGATCGCTTCTTCGTATGGCATTTCTTGCTTGGTAACGGCGTAGTCTTTCGCGATTGCGCCGTTGACCATGTCCTCTACCTGCTTGATTTCTTCCGGTGTCAGTTTGCGCGGGAAAGTAAAATCAAATCGCAATCGCTCCGCGGTGATATCGCTCCCGGCCTGATGGACGCTTTCACCGAGCACATTCCTCAACGATGCATGGAGTAAATGCGTAGCCGTGTGGAGTTTCGTAACTTTTTCCAGTTCCTCCTGATTCGCCGCTTTTAATTCTCCCGTGTCGAGTATCAGCCCGTGCCCGCCGAATTTCTTTTCCGCTCCGGCGCGTGACTTTTCCTGATGCTTTTTGAACTCCGCCTCGAATTCCGCAGGCGTCGCGCTGGTCTTTCCGGCATCCTTGACGACTTCATAGGGCACGCCGAAACTTTCATACATCTTGAATGTCCCGGCGGCGTCAAGCACAGGACTTTTGGCTAACGCCTTCAAGCCAGCAGAGAGCGTTTTGGAAAACTTTTCTTTTTCAGCGTTAAACACGGCGCGGACCTGCGGATCGGGAAACAGCGCATCAAAGGGTAGCTCTTGATGCACGATGATCCTGCGCATCAACCGCCGCAAAATGTATCCCTGATCTTTGTTGGATGGCATGAGGCCGTCGGAAACCAAGGCCGTAATCGCCCGCGTATGATCGGCAACGATGCGCCTGGTCCGATCATCCAATAAATCGGGAAGCACCTGCATGATCGGCTGGAACAGGTCGGTGTCGAAGACCGTTGGTACATTTTGGACGACTTTGACCAGGCGTTCCAATCCCATGCCGGTGTCGATGCCGGGTTTGGCAAGTTTTTCAAGCTTCTTATCAGACTTGCCGGATAACAGCTCTTCTCGAGAACCAGGATAGAAAAATTCATTGAAGACAACGTTCCAAATCTCGATGCCATCAACATAGATTTCCGTCGTCGGACCGCAAGGGCCTTCGCCCCCCGTCGGACCCCAAAAATTATCCTCGACACCAAATCTCCGCACATCAATAGTGGAATCGAGAGATTTCCAGATTTCCTCCGATTCCGTATCCGCTGGGACAGCGTCATTCCCACCAAAGATCGTGACGTAGTCGATCTTCAGGCCCATTTCTTTTGCAATAAAATCATAGGCATAGCGAATAGCTTCTTTTTTGAAATATCCGCCGAACGAGAAATTCCCGAACATCTCAAAGAACGTCAGATGCCGCTCATCGCCGACTTCGTCGATATCGGAGGTGCGGATGCATTTTTGGATCGAGACCGCGTTCAATGAACCAAAATCTTTTGCCGGATCGGCCTTGCCGACATAGTACGGCTTGAACTGTTGCATGCCGGCCGTGGTAAACAGCACCGACGGATCGTCGGGCAACAGCGAAGATGAGGGAACGACGGCGTGTCCCCGCTCTTTGAAAAACGCGATGAATTTTTCCCGTATTTCTTTGTGAGTCACCAGATTATGATATCTTATTTCGGCACACTATTCCAGCGCCGTCGACGGAGACGGATTCTTGACTTTTAGTATATTATGCTTTAACGTATAGATACGATCCCCTGTGGAACGGAGGCATCAGTGAAAAAGCGCATTCGAAAGCGCGCCAGGATTCGAACCAGACGGCAACGGATCGCTCGAAGGAACATCGTCAGATCATTCAAATCGGTCATTGCCGGCCTGACGAACCGATTCTGGTCTGGACCGGAATCGGGTATTCAAACAGCGGACCTGGACGAGGTTCGCGCGTACCAAACCCAGCAACAAATCGATGCCGCGCTGGAAGATCTTCGGCTGTCTCTGGCCCGCACCGAGAGAGAAGCCGCGACAAAGGAAGGTTCGCCGAAATGCGATGAGTGCGGCCAAGAAATCACCTCAAAGCGCCTCCAGGCGCACCCGGGCGCATCCCGGTGTCTGGAGTGTCAGAATGATTTGGAAAACGTATTCGATATTCGCTTCAAGATCGCATAACGTTACTTACACCCGCCGCATCGAAAGATGTGGCTTTTTTCTGCGTAAAAACCCCGGCGACGGGGTTTATGGATAGAAAAAATTTACACCGACGCTGATCGTGTGAAGGTTAATGCCTTGATTCGGGCGCGTCGTGTTGGCGTTTGAAAAATGTGTCGCGCGATACTCGACAACATAGGCGTAAGAGTCGCCCTTGCGCCTGAATTGCCAGCCCACTCCGGTCACAACGGTACATTGCATCGGGCCGGTGAGTTCAGCCACATGAAGCCCGAAATAGTTGACGCCCGCTCCCGCCTCTGCAAAAATCCCCGAACGCCAAAATAGTCGCGCAGCATCGTTAATGCCGAAAATCATGTTCCGACGCGGACGGGTCGAGGTTGCCGCTGTCGTCTCATTCACCAACTCCAGATTTCGAAGTTTTCCGGAAGATGAAAAGTCGTGGACGCGCAGCAAAAGCTGCGCATGAACAATGGCCATCTGAACTCCCGAGTGCTGTCGGGGCATCTCCTGCTGGACAGCGTATCCGCCATCGAATCCCAGGCCGACGACGTTGTCCGCGCGCGCCGTTTCGGCCGCAACGCAGAACACCACTGCCATACCTACTTTTTTGAATGAACCCACGCGATCCCCTCCGCCCCTATGCGACAACCCTAGCACCGAGCGTACTCGCTGGCAATATCAAAAATGTGCATTTGAATTTTGATCAAAAAGAAGGTAGTATAGGTCTGTATTCTTTGTCAGATGGGGACTATGGTGAAGCGGTTATCACAGCGCTCTGTGGCAGCGCGGTCGAGGGTTCGATTCCCTCTAGTCCCCCAACAAAAGGAAAACCCGCGGAAGCGGGTCACGGTTCGGAACTATAGGCGTCAATGACTTCGACTTGGGAAACCAAATCCTCCAAGAGCAGAACCAGCTCGATTGAGTGAGCCAACGAATCAATTCTGACGGTGAATTCGTTTAACGGACGACCCGGATTCCTATCTCGCCAGGCCGTAGCCTGGACATAGACCATATAACTGATCGTGTTGTGTAACCTGCGGATATAGCGTGCACGATCGCGCGACGTTTTGAGATCGTACTTTCCGTTATCTTCGAGAACCCAGTCGTCACTCATCATCTCTCGTCCCCAAGGATCGAGAGGAATGAGATCTTTGATGCGCCGACAGATCGCCTCTGCCTTCGGACTGAATGGAGTCATCTCGGGTTCCGGCATGCAAACTCCTTCGCTATTCCGAAGATACCGTAGCAGATTCCTAGCGCCCCGTAAAGATTACGGGAACCCGAACGAGATTGGTAACTGAACCGTCTTTTGCAGAGTACTCGAATACTTCGACAATGAGATCCTTGGGCGCGCCGGCGGGAACCGGAATGGCAACCGTAAAGTTCCCGAATATGCCAGCATCCGGAGCGTCGGTCATGGCATGGTCCTCGAGGAGTTTGGTCCCGTCAGCGGACCGCAGAATGTAGCTGAACGTATTTTCGAACACACGGGCTTTGCCGACAACCGTGATCGGATTGCCGACGCGGTCGCCGGTTTTTGGCGACATAACTATGATATTTCCTTGCGGAACTGATGCCGATGGAGAAGATGCGGAGCCGGTTTCATGCGGCGCGATCGCTGGTTTGCGCCACACGGCAAAAATGGCTCCGGCAAGGACAAGTACAAGGACGACAATAACCAGGGTCTTCATACCGCGAGCATACTGCTCTTGAACAGAAAAATCAACCGCCCGGACGAAGGGTCTTTAGTGCCCCATGAGAAACCGCGCCATCGCCCCCAAAAGAGACGGTTTCCAATGCAGGGTATGAGAACGGCCGGTTTTGGCGGAATCCGGCGAAGGAAAATTGGTTGGCGCGCCACGCTCAAACTCCGGAGGAATGGCTTTGCGCGTTGCATCCGGGTGGGGCGATTCCTTTCCTGGCCTGTCCTGAAAACCGGCCGAGGCGGTTTTGATGATCGAACGCTCGACCGCCGGCTCGGAAGACGGCGTTGTTTTTCGGATGAGTTCGAGCGTTTTTTTATTCTCATTGGTCTGACGAGCGGGCACGAGGCCATGCCGCGCGGCAAACGCCAAACACTCCTGGGCATGGTTTGAGGCGGTGCAATATCGTTTACAGGCAGATTCCGTAGCACACCCGCCAGGGCCTCCATGCTTGATGGCTTCAGCGATATTCCGAGCACGAATCGCTTGCTCATGGTTGACAAGGCCATGCCGTTGGGCAAACTCAATGCACGCATCCCGATGCTCCGCCTGATCGCAATATGCCTTGCATGCGGCAGTATGTGCGCAGTTGCCCAGTTCGGGAACGGGAAAAACGACAGAGTCCGCCGCAAAGAGCGAGCCGGCCGTCGCAAGAAAAACAGCAAAGGCTGTGACAGCAATATTAGTTCGCGAAAGGATTGACATATCCGTCGGCAAAAGGATTAGACGAGACCGTAGGTTTGGGAGTGGAGAATGCACTCGGCGATGCCTGTGCCGCAGAAGTCGGCGCCCGCGGCGCGGGAGCGAGTACGCGATAGCCGGTGAATACGCCCGTGCCCAAGAGAGCAACGAAAAAAATGACCGTGACCGTCCATGCAATGCCTTGGCGAGAACCATCCATGAATTCCAGTATACGGCGCGTGCCCGGCAAAGGGAAATGATTTTATCAACAGAAAGGTGGTCGCTCAAGCGCATGCTCGGGATACTGCGCTTTGCTTGTGACCCCGGAGGGAATCG
>CAYQNM010000019.1:6875-12693 GCA_964419015.1 uncultured Candidatus Saccharibacteria bacterium
CGCTCAAGCGCATGCTCGGGATACTGCGCTTTGCTTGTGACCCCGGAGGGAATCGAACCCCCATCAAGACCTTAGAAGAGTCCTGCTCTATCCGTTGAGCTACGGGGTCATGCTCTATCACAGTCGGGCCGCCCGGATTTGAACCGGGACTAAAACCTCCCAAAGGTCTCGTGCTACCGTTACACTACGGCCCGAAATAGTATCAAATTATCACCAGTATATCGCACTCGTCGAATTAAAAAAGAGCCCGAGGGCTCATGATCGTTTTCGTCCACGCCGCCGCCAGACGCGAAGCTCTTGCGAGCTGGCGGCAAGGGCAAGCCGGCTCTTGGAAAAACTCAAGAGCGTCTTGAGCGAGGTATAATTGCCGGCCCGGCACTCCGCCGCGAGGCGATGTATCAGATCACGCTCGGCTTCATAGACCTCCCCACATGCCTTATACACTCGGTACCGTCGAGTCGATGCTCGGCTCCTTCGCATCGATCGTATACTTCTCATTTTTGTCCTCTCATTTCTGGAATAATATAGAATACCATACTTAAAGTTTAAGTCAATGTTCCTGGCATATCGCGAAAACATGCGCTATACTGGCCTGAAATCGCGGGGTTGGTCTACCAGTATGACATCACCCTTCCAAGGTGAGAGAACGGGTGCAATTCCCGTACCCCGCTCAAAAATCAGTCCTCGGCGAATATAAAAGCCCCGGCAGTCTTGAAAAAGACCACCAGGGCGAAACTATCAACGACGCATACTGCTGCTCGTATCAGAGTTATACGAGGGATTATTCCGAGCGTCGTGGAACGGGTTCAGTTTGATAATGACGCCGCTTACGATCGCGGCGATGGCCACCATGCTGAATACCGAAACAAAGAGGTCGGCAACAATCCACCGCGAGATAACCACCGGGCGGTAGATCGCAACAAACGCGATCGCCACCCAGTGGCTCGTACAGTAAGAGCACGATATCAGTTCGCCAATCCAGGTGTTGCGCGCGGCGATCCACTCTCTTACGAAAGCGAACAGTCGCGCCTTAGAAACGGTTACCGATATCGCCGCTGTTGCCAGGGCGAGAACGACAACGTGGTAGAGGCCAGTCATGTTCATTGCCTATCCCCCTTATCTAGCACCCGCAAGAATTTTGAGGTGGTTGCATTTGCAATTCGAGTTGGAGGGCCTTCTCCAAAGCCTTATCCACCTCCGCCAACACATCGTCAATCTGGGGAACTTGATCAGCGATACCGACCGTTTCAAGAGACGAGCCGCTGCCATCAGTAGGCCGCTTGATCTTTTTGCGAAAGCGATCTTGCAGCATGGCGCTATTCCCCTCTTATTCCACCGTTTGACGGAATGGCTGAATATCCACAACGTCATCGCGGAAGTTGCGGACGAACTCCGCCAGCTCGTCGGCATGGTTGAAATCGCAGTTTTGCCGCTGAATCTCGTCCACCGCCGCCACAAGGTCTTCTCTGCAGAGACCGCGTTGCGACCTCGTGGAGAAATCGCGCTGAAGAGCGATTGATGTTGCCTGATCCACGACACCCGCGATCATGCCGCCGTTCACAAGATTGGCAAGCGTGAAGTTGAGCATCCCGTTTGAATGAGTGCGAACTTGGTAGAGGATGCGGTGAGCGGCAAACACCTCGTCGCTACCGAGCTTCGCCAGCATCTCATGCGAATACCCGTTGTTCAGCGGTATGTTGTTCAGATTGAGCCGGAAAATCTCGGCCGTGCTGGCAGGGTCGGGCCGGCTGATCTTGATTTTACGATCAATGCGGCCGTCGCGAACGATCGCCGGGTCGAGAATATCTTGGCGGTTCGTGGCAAGAATGACCAGAGCGCCCGATTCCTCCAGTCCGTCCATTTCGGTGAGGAACATGGGAACAATCGTGCGTTCCACGTCCGAACTGACGCCCGAGCCGCGCTTTGCCAAGATGGCGTCGGCCTCGTCGATGAACACCACCGCCGGATAGCCGCGCTCCTTCTTGTGCTTGCGCGCCCGAGCAAAGACCTGCCGGACAGTCGCCTCGGCGACACCCACGAAGCGGTCGAGAATCTCGGGACCCTTAATGTAGATGAACCCCCCCCTAGACGCTCCGTCGTCGTTGTAGATGCGCGCCAGAGCAGTTGCCGTCGCCTTGCCCAGCATGGTCTTGCCGCATCCCGGCGGACCGTAGAGCAAAACACCCTTGATGGGTCGCTTGCCGTAAAACCGGAAGATCTCCTTATTACTGTGCGGAAGCTCCACCGCCTCAACCATTTGCTGTTTGGCTTTCGCCAACCCGCCAATGTCGTCCCAGGTGACATTCGTTTCAGCCGTGAAGCTGAAACGCTCATCTTCTTTCCCAAGATTGCGAATAATGACGCTTGCCGTGCCGTCGAGCACCACGCGGTCGCCCTTTTCGAGCGAACCCGCGAACTTGCCGTTGAAAACGACCCGGACCGACGACTCGTAGTCGACTTCCGAGAAGGTCTCGTCAATCACCCGGCGCAGATAGCCGATGTCGCCACCGATTTGCACCGCCGCCACGTCTACGATTTGCATCGTTTCCTTGACGATCGTGACCATATCTCCGGGCTTGACCTCGCGATCCTTCGGGAGAAGGACTTCGAGGAATTCACGGTTGACGACGATAACGGCAGTTCCTGCTTTTGGCGTCTCACCCCTCTGGGCGATCGTATAGTACTTGTGAAGCAGTGTATAAGGATCCCTGACGACACGATCGTCGTCGAGTTGAATCACCACCTGGTCGTTTCGAGTGAATCCTACCACCACGTGCTTCTTGGCGTTGCGCACTTCGTCCCTTACGTCGGTAGTGATGAGATTCAGGTGATCACCGAGGTGGTAATCACCAACCCGGTCGATCCCAGGATCGACCTCGACGCGGTCCCTACCGCCGATACCAATGAATGAGCGTGGAAATTCTCTTGGCGCCCCCTTGGACACGGCAACAACCGTCGCATAAACAAACGGCGGGCTGGTGAGTTGCTCGAGCATCTCCTTTTGTTCAAGGAGCTTGGCCTTCGCCTGCTCGAGTGCGGCACGGAGCATCTGGATTTGCTCCTGGATCTCTTCCTTCTCTGTCTCCTTCATCTGACCTCCTGACCTTTCGTTAAAGGATCCCGGTCCATGGTGTTTTTCTTATCTTCCCAAGAGTCCGCCGAGAATGTCGGCGATGGGCAAACCCTCCTGCTCGTACCAGACGATCTTCCAGCCCTTGCGGAGGCCCACCGCGGGCTTATCCCAGAGACCAAAAGAGTCCTTAAGGGAAACCCAGAGAATATCCATGAGAATCTCTGATTTCCTTTGAAGCTCTGCGACTTTTCGCAGCTGCTCGGGTTGATCTTCGCGAGCAAGATAGCGAGCCGCGGTTGCGGTCTCGCACGCAGTCTTATCCCAGTGTAGGGCAAGAACGTAGAGCTTGCGAATATCATCGGCCGCATCGCCGACGATCTGATCCCTGGCGGTATCGAGTCTGGTATTCGGCTCGAGCCCCCTGAACTTGGGGTCCTGGAGGTCCAGATTCTCGAGCTCTATCTTGATCAGGGACAACCACGTCATCGTCATGACCGCTCTCCTTCTTGAATTTTCAAAGAGTCCGAGATGGAAATCCTCGGGTACAACATTGTGACATACCTTATTTATACTGTCAATTGCCCGAGGGATTGAAAATACAAAACCGGCCAGGCCGGTTCAAAAAAGATTCCTCAACAATCCGAAAACGCGTGACAGCAGCGCGGGACGCTTGGGCGGTCGCGAGGCATAGCGCCACTGCCGAAGTTCCTCGAATCTCATGTCTTTCAAGGAGCCGAACGCATGGCCTTCACTGCAGAATACTTTTGCGGGATGGCGCGGATGCGTGTAGACAATGCTCTGGACGTCGAGCATCGCCTTGCAGTGTGAACACCGGTCCCTGGACCCGTCATACTCGGGAAGCTGAAACGGATCGCACGTGTCGCCAAACCCGATGTATGTTTTACCGCCTCCGATGGGTTGGTTCATTCCCCTCTCCGTATCGTCCTCATTCCGCTCCAGGGTATCATAGTGCAAGGCATGACACCAGCGATCGTGTCTCGCAATTTTTGGAAATAAAAACGGCGGGTTGGTTACCGCCGCTGTAGTGATCCGGACAGGCCGGGATCAGAAAAATACGTTGCCGCGAATTTTCGTAATGGCAAAAATGACGTCGCCGGGCTTGGCGATCTGATTCAGGTCGGCGCCGGTGCCGTTCACCTGGATATCGCACGACTGAACATCCAGGCCGGCACTCTTGAACAGATCCCCGATGGTCTGGGATCCCTTGAGGGGGACATCCACGATTTCGCCGGGGATTTTTCCGATCTGTACCATCCCCTGCTGGACCGGCACGGGCTGGTCCGCAGTTTGCTCAAGCTCCACATGGGGAAGCTCGGCCCCGAGCCCTTTCCTTTGCTTGGACGCCTTAATCTTTTCTTGCATGGCTCTCCTTTCTTTTTCTGTCTTTTTGCCCCTTAAAATTTTTTGCTCAAGACGATCAGCGGAGACAGCGAAATGATCGCCTCATTGGCAAACGGCTTCCCGTTCACGAAGTTGATCATCGTGAACACTGCCGTCCCGGCAAGCATGGCGACTGTTGGAGCGATCGCGCGGTGGGTGCAGGGGCTCTCCTGGGCCTCTGCATCGGAGTATAACGTTTTTTCGTACGCTTCCACCTGTTCGGGAAGCGCCGGCTTGATCGCATAGATCCTGCCACCCTCGGCTTCCATCCGAGTTTCGATGAGCAGATCAACACCAAGCTGGTAGCGGATCGAGGATTCCCAGATGCCTTTGCGGCTTGCCATGGTGTCCGTAAGGACAAACACAATGCCCTTGAGCTCGCCCTGGGCAAACTTCTCCGGCACCGGCTTGATAGTCACGCTGGCCCCATTTTTGACGATTTCGGCTAGCGCGGCGACTTTCGTTGCCCCGACGTCGCCCGGGCCATACATCTGGTTGGGAAGATTATGATTCTCCACTTCGTCAAAATCGTATACGGTGATATCTTTGCATCCCATTTTTGCTAACAGCCAGACGATATAGGAGCCAGTTGCGCCAGCCCCGATCACGGTGACGGGCTTTTTGAACTTCGACGGAGAAAAGATGTCGAGCTGCCTCCAGTAATCGACTTCCGCCGGTTCCGACGTCGCCTTTCGGGATGCCGTCTTAGATTTTCGGGACATAGGACCTTCCGCGGAAGAACCGTGGCCCATTTGTGACCTTCTCCCTGATCTCTTGCGCGATCGTCGCCCGGCGATCATCATCCGGAACAGCCAGCTCCCAGGGACAATCGACGATTTTGAGCTTATTCCCGTAATCGAAGAAGGTGAAGACCACCTTTCCGCCGCGCGTGAAGATTCCGCGGATGAAGTAAGGATTATGAGCAAACGAATCCATTTGGTTATCATCCTGCCCCGAAGGCTCCGTCATATCTCCCGGGTGCAGATGCCCCCAAAAGAGAATCCGGTTCAAAAGCGATTTGTTTGCCGGATCTGCTTTCAGCATTTCGGCATAGAATCTGCCAAGACTGGCGGCATCGAATTCGCAATGGCCGCCGCTGACCTCCTGACGGAACAAGAACACCTGTTCGATCAGATATGTATCGCCGTTCTTTTTGACCGAACCCAGCCAGCCAATCTCGTCGGATCCGGCCGCTGCGATGATATGGTTCGTGTCGATATATGCCGGTAGCGACAATGCGATGGTCGGGGTCGTTCGTTCATTCAAGATTTCCACCTGCGGTGACGCCGCATGCGGTATGAGTGGTTTGACCGGTTCCGCATACGACGGGATTCCGGCGCCGGG
>CAYQNM010000019.1:12793-16244 GCA_964419015.1 uncultured Candidatus Saccharibacteria bacterium
TCGTAATCTTCGAGTAAGGCGCCCCCTGGTCGTCTTCATAGCTCTTCAAATACTGAATGCAGAGCGACACCAGGGCCGCGTATCGGTGACTGGCAATCAGGCTTGGCACAAGCTCTTTGATGTTGCCCAGACAGGGACGGCCATTGTATACATGGGGATGATCAAGTACGCCGTTATTATAATCAAAACGGCGAGTCCGGTTGGTAAACGTGAATCCGCCCGCGGTATCGATGGCGATATCGAACACGCCAATATCGTATACCCGCCGTTCGTGGTTGATCGTAATGGGCTTTGTCGTGACGATAATCTTGCCATCCGAGATGTTCAACTTCTCGACATCGGGATGCTTGATAAGCGTGTCGAATTCAACACCAAATCTCGCGGCCGGGGTTGCCTGAAGCGCGCCCTCCAGAGTTGCCACTGCAGACACTTTTTCCTCCAGTGCTCTCAAGTTGGCGACGAGATCGCGCTGGGTTCTTTCGATCATGTCTTGCAGAGCTATAATTTCGGCCCGCAACGAATCGATAGGCCTTTTGCTTACACCACGATTACCGCAGAGATCGATGTATTTTGTGCGCAATTGGGCATAGTCATTGCCCGAACATTCATCTTTTGCATCCCTTTTGCCTGCAAAAATCCGCTTGAGCGCTTCCAGGATACCCGTTCTGTCCTTTCCTGCATCAGCGAGAAAAATGCCAGCGGCATCCGTTTCTTTTTTCTGGATCAGCTTTGGGTCCACAGACGCGATGCGGCACGCCCCCTCAAGATCGGCCGATGAAATTCCCAAGCACTTGGTGCCGTTAACCGTCAGCGGGATGGGTTTGATGCCACCCAAATTGAGCCCTTCGAACATGTCGTACGGAAAAGCGACGACTTCACTGATCATACGACTCATCGTCGATGCTCCTTTCTCAACCTCATGTTCACCCTTAGCAACCGAGGCAAGTTCCAGCTCGCTTTGTCTTGCACCAAACCCGTGGCCTCCTTCCAGGAATGTAATGATGTACTCGGGCATGAGTACGTCAAACCAATCTTCTTGAGATTTGATCCTGTCAATGACACACTGTTTGCCGTCGTTGCCGTCATACCCCGATTGTCCGCGGTTGGTGAATACGCACACATCGCCGGCCTTGAACTTGAGCGTTATGCCGTTCATGGGTCATGTCTCTATGATTGTCAAAGACCGCCAAACGTCGGTCGCTATAATAATTTAAATATATGCCCACGTCAAGACTTCCGGCACGGCGTCATCCGGTAACAAAATCCCCCAGATCTGGGGGATTTTGTGCTGATATCTCGAGATATCACTTATTTGACTGCTTCTTTCAAAACCTTGGCCGGCGTGAAGCGGAGCTTCTTGGAGGCCTTGATCTGGATGGTCTCGCCGGTGCGAGGATTGCGTCCTTCGCGGGCCGGGCGGTTTTTGACCTGGAAAATGCCGAAACCGGACAGATTGACTTTGTCTCCCTTGCGGAGATGATTGGTCATCATTTCGATGAACGAATCCATCCACATGGCGCCGTCCTTTTTGGTGACGTTCATTTTTTCGGCCAATGCCTGCTCAACTTGCTTCTTTTTGACTACTTCCATACGACACCCCCTTTCTGTACTGGATATTTCATAGCTATTCGCAATTCTCTAGGTTTTCCGCGGATTTTGCAATACCCCTGTGGATAAACCGATATTTTCAGCGCAGCGCAACGCTCCAGCAAACGTTTACATTACCAGCGCGATTTGCTAGAATCATACTATCGTTTTTATTAATCGTGAGTAATCTACCGCTGCCATCTCGCTTTTGGAGGGGCGAAACGATCAGGCGCGACGGCAATCCCTAGATGTACTTCATCATATATTCCCATGTTATTCGGACTCAATCCGCTGGTGGCGGCAGTTTTGGCGTTGGGCATCGGGTTTGCCATCGGTTTCATCGTACGTAGAGTCATCGGATCGCGGCGCATCGCTCAAGCCGAACAACGGGCCCATGCCGTCCTGAACGATGCCAAGTCCCAATCCCAGGACATCCTGCTCGAAGCGAAAAACAAAGCGCTCAAGGTCCTCGAAGACGCAAAAAAAGAAGAAAACGAACGCCGTTCCCAGCTCGCAAAAATCGAAAATCTTTTGACGCGCAAGGAAAATGAACTCGAGGGCAAGGGCGCAGAACTGCGCCACGAGCGCGATACGCTCAAGGCAAAAGCCGATGAATTGGCAGTGGTCAAAACCGAACTCGACCAGGCCCGCGAAAAAGAATTGCGCGAACTCGAGCGCATTACTGGACTCAAGCGCGACCAGGCCAAGGAAGAAATCTTCAAAAAAGTCGAAGAAGAATACCGGGAGGATCTGTATCATCACCTCAAAAAAATCGATTCGGAAAACCGCGAGGAAATCGATAAAAAAGCCCGCGAAATTCTCACGATGGCGATCCAGCGCTATGCCGGCTCGCATATCGCCGACGCAACAACGACCATTGTTAACCTACCCTCCGACGAACTCAAGGGTAAAATCATCGGCAAAGAGGGCAGAAACATCAAGACCCTTGAACGGCTGACTGGCGTTGATTTTATCATTGACGACTCGCCGGGTACCTTGGTTGTCTCCGGATTTGATCCGGTGCGACGCCAGATCGCCCGTCTTGCCCTGGAAAAACTCATCGCCGACGGCAGGATCCACCCGACCAAAATCGAAGAAATGGTCGAAAAGGCCCGCAATGAGATCAACGAAAAAATCAAAGAGGCCGGGGAAGCCGCGCTCTTTGAAACCGGCGTCGGAATGGTTGATCCGAAACTCGTCTATCTCCTTGGCCGCTTGGCGTTTCGCACCAGCTTCGGCCAGAATGTCCTTCTCCATTCCATCGAGATGGCGCATGTTTCCGCCATGCTGGCCGCGGAGATCGGAGCCGACGTGATGGTCGCCAAAAAAGGCGCGCTGTTCCACGATATCGGCAAAGCCGTAGATCACGAGGTGCAGGGCACGCATGTCGAGATCGGCCGCAAAATCCTCGCAAAGTTTAACATCGACGAGAAAGTTATCCGCGCGATGGAGTCGCACCACGAAGAATACCCCTATTCCACGCTCGAATCCCGCATCGTACAGGCCGCCGATGCCATTTCTGGCGCGCGCCCCGGCGCTCGGCGGGACACGGTGGAAATCTATCTCAAGCGCCTGGAAGAACTCGAACGCATCGCCAACTCGTTCGAGGGCATCGAAAAATCCTACGCCATTCAAGCCGGCCGCGAATTGCGCATTTTTGTGACGCCATCCAAGATTGACGATCTCTCGGCCTTGCAACTGGCCCGCGATATCGCCAAAAAAATCGAAGCGGAGATGAAATATCCGGGAGAAATCAAGGTCAATGTGATCCGAGAGACCAGGGCTATCGAATACGCCCGCTAGAACTCTCGCACAAAAGCGGCCCTGCCCTGAATACTCAAGGGCTCCGGGCCGCTTTTGCCTT
>CAYQNM010000020.1:0-716 GCA_964419015.1 uncultured Candidatus Saccharibacteria bacterium
TTGCCGGGGGCGAGGGCGGATTCTTTTTCGACATCAAAGGCGCGGCCGTCGTGTTTCAGGAAGACGAGCTCCGACAGCACGGTGTCTTTCTTGATGTCATCGGTCCAGCGGACAATGGCATCCGCAAGCTCGCGATCATCCGTATGCCACTGGCAATACACTGTCTCGTCGAACTGATAACCGGCTTCTTTGCGCGCGTCTTGGATCTGGCGCATCATCTCGCGGGCGTAGCCCTCGGCCACCAAGTCCGGCGTCATCACGGTATCCAGGGCGGTGTCCCCTGTCTTTTGATAACGCACGTCCTTCACATTGAGCTCGTCGCGGATCAACGCTTCCAGGTCGGGTTCTAGTTTCTTCCCGGCGACGATAACCGCCGCGAGCGGCTGGCGGACTTTGATCTGCTGTTCCTTGCGCAGGGCGAGCCCCTTGGTGACGATCTCCTGCACGCGGGTCATTTTTTCTTCCAATTTTTTATTGACGAGTTTTTTCTGGGCCGCGGGCCAGTCCGTTAGGTGGATGCTCTCGCGACCGGTCGCCTCCTGTCCATCCAGGCGCAAGAACATATCCTCGGCCGTATACGGAATGAACGGCGCGCAGAGTTTCGCGATGTCCAGGAGCAAGCGCCGGAGCAGGGGCAATGCTTCCGTGCGTTTGCGCGAGCGGCGGAGCCACCAGTTCGAGAAACGCGGGCAACGGCAGTGACGGTCCGGCGTCGG
>CAYQNM010000020.1:726-2548 GCA_964419015.1 uncultured Candidatus Saccharibacteria bacterium
GCTCGATTGCGCGCGACGCGACCATCGGGTCGTATATATCCATAGACGCGCTCACCGTCGCGATCAGGCCGTTGAACCGGGACAGCACCCAGGTATCCAGCAACGAGGATGACGTTGTCTCCCCTTCCGCTTGATGCTTATATAATTCATAAAACCGGATGCAGTTTTGGAGCGTCGTCAGGAATCCCTTCAACCGCTCTTCCACATCCTTGAGCCGGAATGCTTTGGACTCGCCGGGATCGTTGACGGTATAGAAATACCAGCGAGCGGCGTCGACACCGTTGGCATCCATGATCTCGTGCGGAGAAACGTAGTTGCCCTTCGACTTAGAGAGTTTCTGGCCTTTTTCGTCGAGCACGAGGCCCAATGACATGACGTTTTTGTACGGCGCGCCTTTGTCCAACAGCGTAGCAACTGCCAGGAGCGTATAAAACCAACCGCGGGTCTGGTCGATACCCTCGGTGATGAAATCGGCCGGGAATTGCTGTTTGAAAACCTTGTCGTTCTCGAATGGCCAGTGCCATTGGGCATACGGCATGCACCCGGAATCGAACCAGACATCGCAAAGGTCCGGGATACGACGCATCGCGGCGTTGCAGGACGGACACGAAATCGCCAGGTCATCGATGAACGGCCGGTGTAGGTCGAGCTCGCCCCGTTCGTTGCGCGGCAAGGCCTGCCAGTCAAGCTTCTTGATTTCCGCGATGGCGGGATACCAATCGCTTTTGTCACCGTGGCGGTCTCTGATTTCCTGCTCGGTCATGCCAGAGGCCATCTTGTCCAGAAACCACAGCGGATCGCCATGGCTCACGATCAGGATGTTTTTGCCGCGGTGCGTTTCTTCCATCTCGCGCATAAATGACACCAAGCGCAGCCGAACGTCGTCGTACGTTTCCCCGCCGTCATCGGGCTGGTCGAACTGCGCATGGGGGTATTTGATCGGGCACGTCTCATGATCCTTGCCCTCGCAGGCCTCGCCGTGGCGGATTTCTCCGAGGCGATCATCGAACCGCACTTCGTGGTGGAATATTTTCCCGGCGATCTGCGCGGTTTCTTTGGTACGCAGAAACGGCGATGCATAGATTTCGTCGATGGGCACAGAGATTGCAAGCCGCTCCACTTTTTTTTGAGCGAGTTTTATCCCTTCCTCGGTAAGCGAATAGGTATCGGATTCCCGGCGCGAGGAGATGATCATGTCGCTCGCCTCGTGGCGTGTGGAATAGCTATGGCGCATGACGTAGTAGGTGTTCCCGGATGCGCTCGCCAAGCCCGCCAGCTCGGTGACCGATCCCAGCGCCTTCGTCTCGGCGCACTTTACGCATTTCCAGATCGGCAGAGGCGTACCCCAGTACCGTTCGCGCGAAATAGCCCAGTCCTTGCCTTCTTTGATCCACTGGCCAAACCGCCCCTCCTTCAGGTGTGCCGGAATCCAGTTGACGGCCGCGTTGTTCTTGACGAGTTGGTCGTTGACGGCGGACATCCTGATGAACCATGACGTCTTGGCATAGTAGAGCAAGGGAGTCTCGCACCTCCAGCAGAAAGGATATTCGTGCTTGTAATCTTCCGTTTTCAAGAGGTTCCCCTGCTTTTCCAAATGCGCAACGATGATGTCTTCTGTTTCCTTGCGCTTGGCAAAACGGCCATTCAAAGCGTCGCTGACGCCGACAAATGTGCCCTGCTCGCTGACCGTGTGCATCTTCGACAGATGATGTGCCGTTCCCAGCGCATAGTCGTCTTCTCCATACATGGGCGCGATATGCACGACGCCCGTGCCATCCGTCGTCGAAACGAAGTCCGCAGGATAGATCTTGTAGGAATTCGG
>CAYQNM010000020.1:2648-6069 GCA_964419015.1 uncultured Candidatus Saccharibacteria bacterium
GCGGTCGGTGACCGTTTTGTACCCCAGCGCGACTTCGTGCGACGATAGCCCCGTACCGCACCGCGTGCAAAACGGGACCACCTTGTGCGCCTGGTAGATGAGTTTTTTATCCCAAATCTTTTTCAACACTGCCCAGAGCGACTCGATATAATGATTCTCGTAGGTAATGTACGGATGCCGTAAATCAACCCAAAAGGCCATCCGTTTGGTCATTTCTTCCCACTCGGCCTTGTATTTCCAGACGCTTTCCTTGCACTTACGGTTGAATTCTGCGATGCCGTACCGCTCGATGTCTTTTTTATTCTTGAATCCGAGTTCTTTCTCCACCTGCAGTTCTACCGGCAAACCATGCGTATCCCACCCGGCTTTCCGCAGGACGTAAAAACCGCGCATGGTTTTGTAACGGTTGAAGAGGTCTTTGAACAGCCGACCCTCGAAGTGTCCCATGTGGGGATGCCCATTGGCCGTCGGAGGACCCTCGAAAAACACGAAACGCTTGGAGCGCCGAGCGGCCCGCATATCCATGCTTTTCTGGAAGATACGGTTCGCATTCCAGAAGTTCAGCACCTTTTCCTCGCTTTTTTTGAAATCAAACATTGAGTAAAACGTCCCGGATCAGTTTTCAGAAGCCTAGCAAAAAAACTTACTCTTTTCAATAAAAAATTGCGGTTCCGTCAAAAAAATGCTACACTGCGCCTTTGCGCATGCCAAAAAGAATCACCTACTACCTCCCGTTCTCGGCCGCCGCGATCATCATCTTGGTCGGCATTTTTTTTGGTGAATACTATCGATTCTACGACCGCATCCCCCATTTCGACAAAGCACTCCACGTTTTGGGCGGCCTGACGGCGGCGTGGATCCTCGACTATTTTTTCTTTGAGGAAATCAAGCACATGTCCGCAATGCGCATCGTGCTCGTGCTGGTCGCCGGAGCATGTCTGGTCGGCGTGCTGTGGGAATTCGCCGAATACGCCAGCAACTTCACCAGCCACACGTACCCGCTCTGGTACCATTATTTCCACGGCGGCGATCTGGCCGATACCATCGGCGACTTGGTCGCAGACATCTCTGGCGCGACGCTTCTGACCGTTCCCTTGGTCGCACAAAAAAAGAAGCGTTAGACCCCATCTCAATAATGCTTTCCCTATTGAGGCGGGTCCTAAATCCGTTTGAGGGGCGTGATGCCCAGGAGCGTCAAGCCGCGGCCTAGTACCGCGGCAACCGTTTCAATCAGCATGAGCCGCGCATCGCGGCGTTTTTTATTTGGGTCAGCGAGAATCCGCACCTCTTCGTAGTAGCGGCTTGCCAGCGATGCAAGCTGATAGAGATAGAGCGCGACCCCGTTGAGCGCGTATTGCTCGGCGGCCTTTTCAACCACATCGGGAAAATCCATGAGGCGCCTGATGAGACGGAGTTCGAGCTCGTGATCAAGCAACGATACATCGGGCCGACGGAACCAGCGCCATCCTGCCTTGGCCCCGATATTCGCCAACCGCGCATAGGTGTATTGCAGGTACGGCCCCGAGTCGCCGCTCAAGTCCAGCATCGCCTTCCAGTTAAACGTAATGTCGGAATTGCGATGATCTTTGAGCATGGCATATTTGAGCGCCCCCACGGCAACTGCCTGCGCAATAGTATCCCGTTCCTGGGCGGAAAGCCGGGGATTCTTTTCGGCAACAACGGTTCTGGCCAGTTCCTTTGCCTTGGCGATAACTTCCTCCAGGAACACCACGCGTCCCTCACGGGTGGCAAACTTTTTCCCGCCCTCGTCCAACACCAGGCCGTATTTCACATGTTCCAGCACGGCCTGATCCATGCCCATGACCTGGGCGATCGCGAACACTTGCTCAAAATGCAGGGATTGTTCGTTCCCCACGACATACAGAATCTTGGTCGGATGGAACTGATGGAGCCGATAGCGGATATTGGCCAAGTCGCGTGTCAGATAGACGCTCGCGCCATCCGATTTGCGAACGATAGCCGGAGGAAGGCCGAATCGGTCGAGTTTCACGATGATCGCCCCGCCTTCGCCCGGTTCGGCAATGTTTCGGTCGAGCAATTCGGCGATCAGCCCCGGCAATTCCTTTTCATAAAAGCTCTCGCCAATCTCCACATCGAACGTCACGCCCAGCACGCGATAGGTCGCATGGAATTCTTTGAGCGATTCTCTCCGAAACCATTGCCAAAGCTGCTGGTTTTCGAGATCGCCCGCTTCCAGCTTCCGAAATTCCTCTTGACCCTTGAGTTCCAGGTCGGGACTCGCTTTCATCTCCTCGTGAAAACGCACATACAGCGCGAGCAGTGATTCGATGGGATTTTGCTCAACGTCTTCTTTGTTGCCCCACAGCTTATATGCCGCAATGAGCTTGCCGAACTGCGTACCCCAATCGCCGATGTAGTTCCAGCGGATGACCTTCCAGCCAAGAGCATCATAGGCATTCGCGAGCGCATCTCCGAGCACGGTCGTGCGCAAATGTCCGATATGCATTTTCTTGGCAATGTTGGGCTGGGAATATTCGACAATGACGGTTCTGTCTTTCCCGGAGTCGCCGGATCCGTATGACGCGCGCGCGGCGAAAATCTCTTTGAGCCTGCCCTGCAGAAACTCCTTTTTCAGATAAAAATTCACGAACCCCGGCCCGGCGATTTCCACTTTTTCAAAAAATTCAAAATCCTTGAAAGCGTCGGCGATTTCTTGCGCCGCATCGCGCGGATGTTTGCCACGCTCTTTGGCAAGCGCAAAAGCAAGATTGGTGGAGTAATCCCCCATTGCGGGATCAGGCGGCGCTGTAACCTCAAACGCGACGCCCGGGAACTTCTCCTCGATGATACCCCGAAGCCATTGCATACCTCCAACTATAGCATCTCGAAACCGGAAAAGGAACCGGTTCCGGTTCCTTTTTGACTTCCATCCCCCGCCCTACGCCGCGTCGAGAACTCGTTCGGTCTGGCCGTCATCCTCGCTGGTCGCGAGCCACCGCGAGCACGGAAACGTCCACTCCCGATCCGTCGTTTCGTTGTGAACAACGATTTTGTCGAGAAACCATCCCGGATTATCCTCCGTGTTGTTGTGTCTGATACGAACTTGATTGATGTCGCCCAAATCTTCCATCTCCAAACTGAAGACGTCGGTATCTCCCTTTTCAAAGTTGTCGGAACCGTTATCCAGTTCCCGTTCTCCGCTGTTGCCGTTTGCTCCGTAGAGTGTGATGTAGACATTCGCACTCGTACCCGCGCCATCGGCCGTTCCGGTGTAGACCGTGACCCGGTACGTCGTCGTACCCGCGCTTCCCCCGCTTTTTCCGTTTTTCTCACCCATGGTAGTGAATATCAAATAGTACACCCTCACGATACCATTCCCGGAGTCGAACCCCAATCCAGGTTATACACATTCGGCAAGTGTTCCCATTTGTCGCGCGCC
>CAYQNM010000020.1:6169-16192 GCA_964419015.1 uncultured Candidatus Saccharibacteria bacterium
GCGCGGATGATCTCGCGAACAATGCCGCGGTCTTTGCGAAAATCGCTGTGCGCGTAGAAACCGTCAATGAGGCGGATCCTGCGGGCCCTTGTGGCGTCGATATCGGCTTCGGTGGCGAAAAGATTTCCAATCACCGTTTCCGATGTCCCATGTTCCAGGAGGCCGGCCAACGAAATAGCATTGGCAATGGCGATATGATCGAGGAGGCCGTGGCAGAGCGCCTCGTTCACATAGCCATGATTGAGAAGCACGTCCGGAATCTGGACTTCCGAGCGGTGAAACTGGAATCGGGTTCCTTCGAGCGCAAAACGCTTGCGTCCCGCTTGAGTCAACATAAGGTGCGCCGACGCGACCCTGCCGTGAGCCACGGTTGCGATAGGATGAGACGACGCGCGTATGGCGTTGCGCATCTGGGAACAAGCCCACAAATCGCCGCCCGGACCCTTGATGTACAAGATAATCGCCTTGCACTCCTGGCGGTTCATCATATCAAGGCACTTTTGAAACATGCGCGCGACGGCAGGCGTGATCACACCGTCGAGCCACAAAAAACCGTAATCGGACGAGGCGATCATGCACGTACGTTCGTCCATGCCGATCCCCGACAAGGTTCTTTTTCTACCCTAGTCCTCTGCCACACCAGTGTCAATCGCCAACCGCCAATCATGTTCGGTTGAAAAACTTTTGGGAAAGCCTCATACTAAAAACGTACCATCTAACATCACTCTTTTCCGCATGAGCACTCCAGCCCGCGAATACGACAAACTCGTCGTCGAAGCCGTCCACAAGGTCGCGCCGTCGGTCGTCAGCATCGCTATCTCCAAATATCTTCCCAAGATGCAAGGCGGAGCATCGGCGTTCTTTTCGAACCCGTTCCAGTTCGGCAACAGCGAGGGCGTAGAAAAAGAAAAAGTCAAAATCGGCGGCGGATCCGGCTTTGTGGTAACCGAAAACGGGCTCATCTTGACCAATAAGCACGTCGTCATGGATCCCGAGGCGGAATATACCGTCATGGCCAACGATCTGCGCGAGTATCCGGCCAAAGTGCTCTCGCGCGACCCAGTCAGGGACATCGCCCTTTTGAAAATCGAGAAGCTGTCGTCCGGCGAAAGCCTGCCCGCAGTCAAGCTGGGAGATTCGCACAAGCTCCAGCTCGGCCAGACGGTGATTGCCATCGGCAATGCTCTGGGAATGTTCTCCAACTCCGTGTCCAAAGGCATCATCTCCGGCCTGGCTCGGAGCATTTCCGCTTCACTGGACGCGGGCGAGCACATGGAACACCTGCGCGGCGTGATTCAGACCGACGTGGCTATCAACCAGGGCAATTCCGGCGGACCGCTCATTAATCTGGACGGCGAAGCAATCGCCATCAACACCGCCGTTATCTTCGGCGCCCAGAACATCGGCTTTTCCATTCCCATCGACTGGGCAAAATCGGATTTAGACGACATCAAAAAACACGGCCGCATCATCAAGCCCTACATTGGCCTCATGTATTTTATGCTCAACAAGGAGCTCCAAACGAAATATGCTCTCCCGGTTGATCACGGAGCGCTGGTGTTGCGCGATCAGCACGTCCCCCATTCGATGGCGGTCATCGCGCATTCCCCCGCCGACAAAGCAGGCATCAAAGAAAACGACATCATCACCGCGGTGGATGGCAAGGCCCTTGCGCCGGATGCCGATCTTTCCGATGTGCTCCAATCGCATCAAGTCGGCGATACTGTCGCATTCACGGTGCTGCGCAAGGACAACGAGCTCAATCTCGCGCTGAAGCTCGAAGAGCGCAAAATCGAAACCTTATAGACCGCACTGCGAATGTGCACTACGCTTCATACCAATGATCCTATCCCCACACTCCGATACCAACTGGTTATAAAGAGATACGATCTCTTTATACTTGCTTCTGCTTCCAGAAATCGCCGAAGTTGCTTCAAACAGGGGCATCACGGTACACTGGGGGCATGGATTACGCGTCCAACCCAAAAGTAGGGTTTGATTATGAGATCCTCGAAACGCTCGAGGCCGGGTTGGTGTTAAAGGGCAACGAGGTAAAATCAATCAAAACAGGAAAGGCCTCCCTGAAGGGCGCCTATGTGAAAATGCTCGGCGGCGAACCGTATCTTGTCGGCGCTCTTATTCCCCCATACCAGCCAGCCAACACGCCCCGCGACTACGATCCGTCCGCGAGCCGCAAGCTCCTCATGGCCAAACACCAGATTTCGGCCTTGCTCGGCCTGGCCAACGAACGGGGCCTCACACTGGTCCCACTGAAACTGTATGGGGAACGGGGGCTCGTCAAGCTTTTAGTGGGCGTCGCCAAGGGCAAGAAAAAGTACGACAAGCGAGAAACAATTAAAAAGCGCGACGTCGCTCGCGCTCGCCAGCGAGGCATCGAAGAATCATAAAGCGGACCGGGGAGGTCCGCTGGTTACGGGAATCATTCAAGCTCGATCGAGGATCGCAGAAACTCAATGGCCTTGATGACTTTTTGCTCATTGCCATCTGCTGCGTCAAACATGTTCCAACATTCGCGGTAGTAAACCCGAAGAGAATCGCCGGAAGGGTATGCCTCATAGTGATCCCGCATGAGCCCTACCGCACACATGATGACATCGCGCCACCGCTGGAACTGTACCGGAGAAAGGCTTTGTTCGCCCTCCGCGGCAAACTCGATCAGTTTTCGAACATCGTGCTTGTCGCATCCATGCACTTTCATACCGCTTTTCCTCAATATTCACTCTCTGCAAACGGTTTGCCGCACTCTAACGCATGAGGGTTCAGCTTGTCAACCAGGCGAATCCTGTGGTATAATACCCGTGGGCGTGAACGGCTTCGACGTCGTTTCATGATCCAAAGAGATGCCGTGAGTGGATGGCCGTCAAACCACTTTAAAAACCGGTCAATCATAATAACTGGCAATTACTCCAGTCATTACGCTTTCGCCTAACATTGCTTAGGTAAGCCATCCCGCCTCAACGCTCGTGAGGGGATTCCGGGGTGTCATCAACGAGCTGGAGCGCTCGCGTCGCCCGTCTCGCGAACGCTTGAGATCTTCGATGGGCTCGTCGCGGATTATTTCGGCGGTTTTCTACTCCGCGGCAACCTGCCAAGCCGCCTATCTCGGTACACGTCTCTTGGACAAAACTTCGGACGCGAGTTCGACTCTCGCCACGTCCACACTAAAGAAAACCTCCCGCGACACCTGCGGGAGATTTTCTTCATGGAACATATATCGCGGCCGTGCTATCATGCATCTGATATGGACGATATCCAGGAAACAATCCGGCGGCTCTCGGAGAATTTTGTCGAGCGTCTTGTCCTGCCTGCGTCCATGACCCGTCGTCCGTGTATCATTGCAACGATCGGTCTTACCGGCTCGGGACGAACAACGGCCGCTCGCCGGATCGCCGGACATATTCCCGGAGCCGTGCTTGTTCAAGCAAATTCTGCCCGGTACCTCCTGAAAGAAGCAGGTCTGCCATGGGGACAGAATGTCCGGGACATCATCAAACAGGTCGGGGACACGCTTTTGAAACGCGGATACGCCGTTGTTTTCGATGGGAATGTTTCAGATCCCGAGGATCGCGCGAATATCGCCGAACTCGCCGCTTCCGCAAAGGCGCCCGTCTTTTACATCCGCATCCTTCTTGATCCCGCCGTCGCGCGCGAACGGGAACGGAAAAAATACGATAATCCCGCCTGGGTTTCGAGCTTCGAAGATTTTCGCGTGAACAGCACGGAGAAAATGCTCCAGAATATCGCGGAACGAGCGGAACTGCACGAAACACTGCGTTCGCAAGACATCGCCGGCCTGGTCGGAACCATCGACAACATCGGTACCATCGACGAACTCGAACAACAGGCCGATCAAATCGCCGAAACAATCCTCAACAAAATGCCCCCGTCCTAACGGGGGCGTCGGCGCTTACAACGGTTCAAAAGCAGGCTCATTGCAATACCTCGCTTCGAGCCACTCGACGGTAACGGGTACGAATGCTCGCAGGTCTTCGTTGAACCGCAACAAACGGGTGAACGCTTCAGACAGAAACGCCGGGTTGCCGACGCTTTCGGCGCTTATGTGGCGCCGCGAGCGGTCCGAAGTCAGAATACTGGAGGGAGCGAGATATAGATTGACGGGGACACCGGCAAGGAATGCCGCCATCTGCTCATCGACGCCGAAAAGCCCTTCCAGCGCAAACTGCAGATCGAATAACATCACCTCGCATCTCGAATAGTGTCCCCGGTCGACGATCAGCATGTCGATGCGTCCGGGGTTCTGATCGCCCCAAGCGATATCGCCGCACAACAGAATCTCGACGACCGTAGGATCGATGGCCGGCAATGTACCTGCCGCGACATCGTCCCTGATGGCCCGTTCCCGCTCTTTGATCGTCAAGGCGAGAACCCCCAGTATCAAAAACAAGTCTCCCCTTTCCATCGCATCCTTTCACAACATTCGATTGGTTGTACCTTAGAGAAACCGGGTACAGCTGTCAACTCCGTCGCGGTGCACAAGCGCACCCGCCATTGCCAAGTATTCGGGAAATGCCTAGACTCCAAAAGAGACCTGAAAGGAGCGCACGGCATGTCCGCTTGTCTGCCGCAGATTCTTCTTGTTCTTTTTCGAAAAGACCTCTCCCCGGAACAGATCGAACGGCGCATAAGATCGACTGCACCCGAGCTGACCGAGTGGGCTCTTGCCATGGCCGGAGCGAACCTCTACGGCATCCGCGTGCCCGTCGGCCGCGAACAGGAATACGCCCAACGCTTTCGCGTATCGTCCGATGTTGTCCTAGTCGAGCGCATGAGTCGTGCTCTTGAAACTCTCACGTCCCACTAAGGGGCGTTTTCATACCCGCCAGGACAGGACTTGCCATTTAAACTTGCTTATGGTATAGTCTTTAGTGCTTGCCCGGCATTTCGTCGGGCAAAGAAGGAGGAGCCCGTTGAAAAGAACCATATTCGGACTCGTCGTAGCCGTAGTCGCAACCCTCGCCGTCAGCTGTGGCAAGAACCGCCGCTCACCGACCGCGCCGACGGCCAATCCGGCGGCTGACGCCGACAGCACCATCAGCGTCGCGTCGGTGGCGGGGATCTTCAAAACCCGTCCGGCGGCTGACGCCGACAGCACCATCCGGGGAGAGTCCCCGCTGACCGTGTACTACAACATGTGCAGGTCGTGGGAGAACGCCAGTCCGGGCGTGATCCTCAAGTTCACGTACGACCTGGACGGCGACGGCAAGACCGATCCCGACTTGGACTTGAACGGAGATGGGACAACGGATGTGAATCGGGTCGGCGTTTGCCGATCCCAGGCAACCTACACGACCACAACCGGCGAGGCTTGTACCGAGAACGTGTCGATGTGTGCCTGGGATCGAGGGTTGGACTCCCCTCCCTCGTGCAAGTTCTATAAGGTCTGCGCGTTCGTGGTGGCGCCTCCGCCTGATGCACCGCCTGCGAAACCCACGGCTACCCCCGCGCCCGGCGCGACGGCTACGCCGACTCCGGTTCCCGGGGTTCCGACGGCGACACCGACACCCGTACCACCGACTCCCACGGCGACCCCTGTGCCGCCTTCGACGCCTGTGCCTACGGCCACACCCGTTCCCGCGGCCACAGCGACGCCTGTGCCTACGGCGACCCCGGCTCCTACGGCAACGCCCACGCCCGAGCCAACGGCTACGGCGACGCCCTTGCCGACTCCGATTCCGCCGACGCCTACGCCAGAGCCGGCCGCAACGGCGACACCCGTACCACCGACTCCCACGGCCACGCCGGCTCCGGAACCGACGGCGACCGCCACGCCTGTGCCGGAACCTACCGCAACGGCGACGCCCCTGCCGACGGCCACACCGACGCCGATGCCTACGGCGACCCCGGTGCCGGCCCCGACGGCCACACCGGCACCAACGCCAATCAAATACACCTTGAGCGTGGCGGTACAGGCTCCCAACGGAGCATGTGTGGTCAACTCCAACCCCAATGACGGGGTAGGGATAGTCAGCTGCAATAAGGGCGCAACCACGCCGTGCTCCGGCACGTTCAGCGAAGGCACCGATGTGGTGCTGACCGCGACACCAGGCGGCAACGGCGTTGTGTTCTCCGGGTGGTCCGGATCGGTTTCATGTCCCGGCACGGGGACGTGTACCGTCACCATGACCGGGACGCAAAACGTGACTGCCCTGTTTACCAAGCCCTAAACCCCGCCCTGGGCGAGACATCTCGCCCAGGGCAACTCTGTTTCAGACCCCCTTTCAATTTTCAAACAACTGTGATAGAATGCGATCCGTTACTCTTCATACACTTGCTTAAACGTCTACGGCTCAACAATCTCATACGCGTACCCGAAGTCCGGGTCATCGGCGAGGACGGCACCCAGCTTGGGGTCATGAAGACGTCCGAAGCCCTTAAACTGGCCCTGGAAAAGGAACTCGACCTCGTAGAAGTAGGCCCCAGCGCCCAGCCGCCGATTGTCAAAATCCTGGACTATGGCAAATACGTATATCAGAAAGAACGCCAGGAAAAAAAGTCCGGCAGCCGCCCGAAGGAGCAGACAACCAAAGCCGTGCGCGTGGGATTTAAGACCGGCGCCCATGACCTGGAATTCAAAGCCCGCAAAGCCGACGAATTCCTCCGGGACGGACATATCGTCAAAGTCGAGCTCACCCTGCGCGGACGCGAAAAAGGCGTCGCCCACCTAGGGAAAGAAAAGCTCGTAGCCTTTTTGGGACGATTGAGCGAACCTATCGTCATCCAGCGCGAACCCCAGCGCTCCCCCTACGGCTGGGTCGCCATGATCCAGAGGGACAAAAAAGTCCCGATCCAGCGAAAGCAAGATTAAGAACACCCAACGCAACCATGGCAACATCACACAAGACCAATCGATCCCTTTTGAAACGAATCAAAATCACCGGCACCGGAAAGATTTTGAAGCGCTACAATCACCAGAACCATTTCAACGCCAAAGAAAGCGGCAACGTCACGCGCGGCAAACGCGGCGACACGGCAGTGCCGTCGGCGCTGGTAAAAAGCATGAAAGCACTGCTCACTAACTAGAACCCACTCAATATCGAGAGAGGTTCCACAACACCATGACGAGAATCAAACGAGGCGTACAACAGCATGCGCGGCGCGAACGAATCCTCAAGCATACCAAGGGATTCAGGTGGACGCGCAAATCCAAACTCCGCCAGGCCAAGGAAGCCCTTTTGCACGCGTGGAGCTTCCAGTTCGCCGATCGCAAAAAGAAAAAGCGCACCTTCCGCCAGCTCTGGTCCGTCAAGATCAACGCCGCCACCCGCGAGCACGGCATGAGCTACTCCAAATTCATCGCCGCACTCAAGAAGTCCAAGATCGACATTGACCGCAAAATCCTCGCCGACATCGCCGAACACAACCCCGATGTGTTCGCAAAAATCTTCTCCACCGCCACGAAGTAATCTCGTAGCAATCATAAAACCGGCCAGTAGCCGGTTTTATGATTCCCCCTTGCGTACTGCGAGAAAGTTAGATATATTCACCCCTATCTTAGGGAGGTCGACCGTGAGCGAGGATATATTCCGATCTGAAGACGAACGGCTGCATTTCAAGCATGTCGTGGAGCTGTATAATGCCAAAGTTAAGTCCTTCTCCCAATGCCTGACGATGCTTCCCGAGCGTCAATACATCAGGTTTAGGATCACGATAGCGGAACAACGTCATCCCCTGGATTTCGTTCACCGATTGGGTGAGCCGCCCGATCCCAGTACTGAGCCGGCCCCGGAGCCAGTAAGAGTCGTGACCGACTACCCCATGGGCATGCCGGCGTGCCAACGCCCGGACCCGGAAGATCCAGACGAAGATCCGGACAAGGGGACCTCATAAGTCCCCTTTATCATTGAAAAATAGCATCATCGTGGTAATATGAGACGTCGTAATGGCGCCATCGTCTAACCCGGTTAGGACGCAGGGTTTTCATCCCTGTAATCGGGGTTCAAATCCCCGTGGCGCTGCCACCAATCAAAAAGACCTCTCGAGAGGTCTTTTTGATTATCCGGCCATTGCTTCGAGAATCCTCTCCTGAAGTCCTTCTAATTCCTCCTTCCGAGTTTCTCGTTGTTTCGCCTCTTGAGACCTTTCTATTCTTTCAAAGGTCAGCTCCATTTCTTTTTTTCCTTCTTTGCCTGCATAGGGATACACACCAACTAACCAGCTTTCTCTATACTGACCGTCTTCACTTGGATGATCAGCAAATTCTATCCCCTGTTCTCCTAGTGCATTCCAAAAATGTTCATTTTCTTCACTACCAGAAGCAGAACTGTTTATTTTTTCTATAAGCCGAACGATCTTCTTTATTTTAAAAAGGGTTGATGCCTTCTTTCTATCATCGCCGCCATAATAAATACTGGTAAGCCGTTTTAGTAATTCAAAAGCTTCCTCACGAAGAGCAGTTACTTTCAAGGTGGCCCACCCTGCGACGCCTTTTTCATCTAAATACTTGATGAAAACACTCGAGAGTTCGCCTGAAACTTCAGGTAGTGGGTAGGCTTCGATTTCAGCGTTCTCTTTTGCAATTTCTTCCCTCCACTTTCTTTGCGATTTCTCCCAATCCTCTTCCATGGATGCCGGTTCTTCTGGCTTTTCAATATTTGATTTCGGGAAACTTTCCTTTTCCATGGCCCCATCTTAAACAAAATGATCTGATAACGCAAATTGAAAAATATCAATGAAAGTGCTACTATTTCAGAACTTTTTGATTTCGGATGAGATGCGAGGCGCAGGCGAGGAGCGAAGCGAGCCATAGTAGAGCTATGGTGAGCGAGCACCGGAGCGGGCGTGCGTTAGCCGCCCATACTGCAACGAAGCAGATCACCGAAAGGAAAAGTTCTCCATGAAAGTCCTGGCGATTGAGACATCATGCGACGAGACCGCCGTCGCTGTCATAGAGGCATCCGGAGAGCACATCGAAGTGCTCTCCAATGTCATTTCGTCGCAGGTCAAACTGCATGCTCAATATGGCGGGGTCGTGCCCCATCTGGCATCGCGCGAACATGTCAAAAACATCGGACATGTCTTTGAGTCCGCGCTGAAAGAGGCAGGAGTTAAGGATTTCAAAAAAGAAATAGATCTCGTCGCCATCACACGCGGGCCGGGGCTGGGCCCTGCGCTTCTGGTCGGCATCACGTTCGCCCGCACGATCGCATGGCGATTCGGTATTCCGCTGATCGGCGTCAACCACATGGACGGCCATATCCACTCCAATTGGCTCGAGCCCGACCAGCCGATCACAGCCATCTTTCCTGCGCTGAACGTCATCGTATCCGGAGGGCATACCGAACTCGTGCTGATGCGCGGTCACGGCGAATACCGCATCATCGGCGAAACGCTGGATGATGCGATCGGAGAGGCGTTCGATAAGGCCGCACGGATGCTCGGCCTGGGGTACCCGGGCGGCCCGGCGATCGCCAAACTCGCCGAATCGGGCAACCCTGACGCGTATCCCCTCCCTCGTCCGATGATCAGATCCAAAAACTACCATTTCAGCTATTCGGGATTGAAGACCGCAGTGCTGTATCTGATCAGAGACTTAACCCAAGGAAGTCCCTCGTCGTCAGATTCCTCGGGATTGCCGATCGGACTTACCGACCGGCAAAAAGCCGATATCGCGGCGTCGTTCCAAAAGGCCGCGATCGAGGTCATCATCGCCAAGGCATCGCGCGCCGCGCGGGACCACGGCGTCAAAGCGATTCTCCTGTCCGGCGGCGTATCGGCCAATACGCTCCTGCGCGAGCGGCTCCATCAAGCGTCCACAGAGCTCGGCATCCCCTTTTTCCGTCCTGCAATGAAATACACGACTGACAACGCCGCCATGATCGCCGTAGCGGCGTATTTCCAGTACCGCAACAATCCGCACGGCCACGACTGGAAATCAGTGCAAATGGATGCTAACCTGACGTTATAATCGTTTCGTCTATCCCTCGTCTCCCTTACCGGGAGATTCGCGGAGGTCCGAAGAGGACCGAGCGTAAGACGGCCCAT
>CAYQNM010000021.1:0-14555 GCA_964419015.1 uncultured Candidatus Saccharibacteria bacterium
GAGATGGTTTTGGGGGAGGATACTGCACCGACCCAGATAATCTCGGACTTAAAATGCAATTGTACTCACTTGCGCAACAAGGATTGTCCGGTTGTGTAGTTACGAGTCCAGATGGAATAAAATCTTGGCTTCTTTTGAAAGAAATCCGCAATGGATTGTCCATTAAAATTCAGGCAAAGGGCACCGCTTCTAGTGGTGGCAATCAGGTAATTGAACAGGCTCTCTCCACATTCAGGTTTACGAAATAACATGTCTCACCTCGCAAAAATCATTTCAGGAATTGTCGCCGTGGTTCTCATTGGTGCCGGTGTGTACTTTGGGCTGATTCATAAATTCAATTCCCCAGGCACACCAACCTCCGGATGGAAAACCCATACGAATACATGTCACGGGTATACATTCAAATACCCCGAGACGTTTACCTTGGCCGCTATTTCTAAAGACATGTGCCAAAGCCAATTCGTATTCGTAAATAAGGAGAAAACGTGCACAATCGCGTCGCCAGTTTTGGCAGTCGATTTACCGTTTAATTGGGAACGTATTAGCGAAATAAGAAGCATTGACGGTCGTTCCCTCACAATCGTCAGCTGGTATGATGGAAAACTGTTGATGCTTAAATATGCTGAAGCATCCGACAACTTTCCAGGATTGGCGAGTTATCGGAGAAAAGAAGATGCCTCGCTCTTGAGTTTGTCACCAGAATGTTCGAACACTTTCGACCAAATCCTCTCCACGTTCAAGTTTACAACCAACACGACAGCCTGGCAGACCTATCGTAACGAAAAATATGGGTTTGAATTCAAGTATCCCGCTCAAGAGGGCCAATTGCGCAATGAGGGGATCATGGATACGCCAGCAAATGCCGAGAGTTATGACTTTTATTTCACATCAGACACAACTCCCGACTTGGCACTCCATTTCTACGTCTATGAGGCGACTCCCGACGAGCAAAAACTGTCCCTTGAAGTATTCGCCACAAAGGCAACCAGAGATAGTATCAACCAAACCCTAGTGCCGCTCGGAGCCGCCAAAGCGCTAAAGATCAGCTTCACACGAGGGTCTATCCACCTTGGAGGACAAGAGCTGGGGATTGAAAGTCAAGATATTTTCTTATTGAAAAATGGGCCCTACTATCTGCTCATCAATAAACAAAGCCCGACCAGGACGACACCATTACTCTTCGATCAAATCCTCTCCACGTTCAGATTTACGAAATAGGCGACATCTCACTGCTGATTTCATTAAAACACCAGGAAACTGGTGTTTTATGATGGGATGTGGTATTGTTTCGGCACAACACAATTAATTACAGTGATTTGTGGGTGGGTTCAATCTAGATTTCAGGGCTCCGGGCGAACCTTGAAACTTAGAGTGAACTCCGCATCTCATTGTCCGTTTTGCAATGGACGTCAAAGTATATCGTGAGGAGTTCGCGGGCAAGCCGCTGATGGTAGAAATCGGCAAACTGGCCCAGCAGGCCAATGGGTCCTGCAGGATCCAGTACGGAGAAACGACAATTCTCGTCACGGCCGTCATGGGAAGCCAGGCCAAGAGTATTGATTACTTCCCCCTCTCCGTCGAATTCGAAGAAAAATACTACGCCGCGGGCAAGATCAAGGGCTCAAAATGGATCAAGCGCGAAGGCCGCCCCTCGGAAGAGGCCGTGTTGGCTGGACGCTTGATTGACCGCTCCTTGCGACCCCGGTTCAATCATCGCGCGCGCAATGATGTGCAGGTGGTGGTGACCGTCCTCTCGTTCGACAAAGTGAATGATCCCGATGTTATCGGCTTATTTGGCGCATCTCTGGCGCTCATGATCTCGGATATTCCCTTCAACGGCCCAGTTGCCGGTGTCCGCATCGGCCGCGTGAATGGCAAGCTTGTCATCAATCCGACGTATCTGGAACGCATCGACAGTGATTTCGATATCCTCCTGGCAGGCACTGCCGACAAGATCAACATGATCGAGGCGGGCGCCAAGATCGTCCCAGAAAAGGATATTGCCGAGGCGATGGAATTCGGCTTCAATGAGATCAAAAAACTCACCGCATTGCAGGAAAAGATCGCTGCGGAGATCGCTCCCAAAAAGCGTGAGGTTACGCTTGCCCAGCACGACGCCGACCTGGCGAACCTGGTGCACGACTTCGCCGCTCCCAAACTCAACGAGCGCCTCTATACTAAAGACAAACTCGCCTACGTTGATGGCTTGAACACGACCCGCGACGAGGTGAAGGCCCATATTGCCGAGAAGTACGCGGGTGCGCCCGACCTTGCCAAGAAAATCGAGGAAGCCGTTGATCTCTTCGACGACACGATCAATCGCGTCGTCCACCAAAACATCCTGGAATCCGAAAAGCGCCCCGACTTCCGCAAAACCGACGAACTGCGCGACATCAGCGTGGAAGTGAGCATCCTGCCGCACACCCACGGATCCGGCCTGTTCAACCGCGGTTCGACGCAGGCGCTCTCGATCCTGACGCTGGCCGCACCCGGCCTGGAACAATGGGTGGAAACCATGGAGATAGACCTCACCAAGAAGCGCTTCATGCACCATTACACGTTCCCTCCCTTCTCGGTGGGCGAAACCGGGCGCTTGGGCATGCCGGGCCGCCGCGAAATCGGCCATGGCGCCCTCGCTGAAAAAGCCCTCTTCCCCATCATCCCGAACAAAGACGAATTCCCCTACACTATCCGTGTCGTATCGGAAATCCTCTCGTCCAACGGCTCGTCCTCGATGGCGTCGGTGTCCGGCGCGTCGCTGGCGCTCATGGACGGTGGCGTTCCCATCAAAATGCCAGCGACCGGAATTGCCATGGGACTCATGTTTGACGAAAAAGGCGAGAAATACAAAATCCTCACCGACATCCAAGGCCCCGAAGACCACCATGGCGACATGGATTTGAAAGTCGCCGGCACCAAAACCGGCATCACGGCCCTCCAGATGGACGTCAAAATAGACGGCATCACGCCGAAAATCCTCGCCGAAGCGCTGGAACAAGCCAAAAAGGCTCGCCTGGAAATTCTCGGCGTCATGGAAAAGGCCATCGCCGCCCATCGCACCGAACTGTCCCCGTACGCGCCCCGCGTGACGACCATCAAGATCAAGCCCGAAAAGATCGGCGCGCTGATTGGCCCCGGTGGCAAGATGATCAACGAAATCATCGAGAAAACCGGCGCGGAAATTGACATCGAGGATGATGGTTCCGTGTTCGTCACCTCACTGACGGCCGAAGGCATGGCTATGGCGATTGAGCTGATCAACGAAGTCACCTACGAGCCAAAAGTCGGCGACGAATTCGACGGTACCGTTGTCCGCCTCATGGATTTCGGCGCTTTTGTGCAGATCACGCCGAGCAAAGATGGTCTCGTCCATGTCTCCGAGATATCAGAACAGCGGGTAGAGAAACCATCCGATCTGCTGAAAGTTGGTCAAAAAGTCCATGTCACCATCAAAAATATCGATGATATTGGACGGATCAATCTCACCATGAAAGGGAAAAAACGATAGCCAGCATCAACAAAAAAACCGGGGAACCCCCGGTTTTTTTGTTGATGCTATGCACATGTCCTTGTGAACGTCTTTCCGACCTGTGGTACACTATAGGCACATCGATGTAACTTAATCCGCATAGGTTTCGAGCCGAGATTTATCATATGGCCATAAATCCCGATCATCGTTTCTATGCCAATTCTCATGGACGACAAGAGCACGTCCCCACTCAACCCCCCGGTATCAACTCAACCCAGCCCGAAGCCGGCAGGACCTGACTTGCGATTTGTCGACAATACCCCGCCAGCCGGCCTGCCAACCCGTAATCCGGCGCCACTTCCACCACGGTCCGCTCCGATGCCATCTCAAGCCCCGACCCCCGCCCCTGCCGCGCCAATGACTGCCCCACGGCCGCTTCCTCAGCCTCAAGGGACGACGCAACAAGGATATACGTCCTCGATACGCACGATGTCGGCCGACATCGACAAACTCAAAGTCGGTCAACAACCAAGCGGTATCGACATCAAAAAGAGCATCCTGCCGACGAGACCGATTGCTCCCGCTCCCGTTGCTGCCCCACGGCCGCTTCCTCAGCCTCAAGGGCCGCAGGCGAGTCTTGGACAAGCAGAAAAGACCCGACCTTTTGCCGGAATGCCCAGCAGGCAAGCTCCCGTTATTCCTCCCGCCCCCGGCATGTCCCCAGTAACAATCCCCCCGGCATCCGGGCACCGTCCCAGCAGCCGCCTTTTCGTGCTGATTATCGTCGGCGCGCTCCTGATTGGAGGCGCGTACTGGTTCTTAAGTTCACAAAATAATCAGGAAATGGCCGAGGTTCCATCGCCGTCCGTCAGCGCGACATCGCGTCCGACCATACAACCGAGACCTAAAACGCTCCTAGATATTTTCGCGGGGACGCCCGAAAACATCGAATTAACCGCAACCGGTAACCCCCTGCCCGGGTTTTTGACCGCCGTAAACGCACTGGCTGTCACCCCCATGCAGATAAAACGTTTGAGCATAACAAGTTCCCTCAAAGGTTCCCCGGAGCTTGGCGTCATGGATCTTCTTAATCGGTTGTTAGTAAGCTATCCCCTGACTCTCAAGAACAGTCTCGCGAGCGAATCAATGGCCCTAGCATACGGCCAAAGTGAAACCTTTGATAGCAAGGGTCAACCGACGACCGGTACCGCACAAAAACGGCTTGCGTTGGTTCTTGAGGTAAAAGATCCCGTGGCTATCACCAGTATTCTTTCAGGATGGGAATCGACGATGCCGGACGCATTGGCTGGCATCTTCGCCTTCGACAAGAAAAAGGCCGCTTCAAAAACATTCCTTTCAAACGTGTTTCAGGGAGTTTCCATCCGCTATAAGAACTTCCCTTATGCCGATAGAACGGTCGACTATACACTCGTTCCAGCTGGCAACGGGAAGGCTTATCTTGTCGTCACTAATTCACGCGAAGCAACGTACCAGATCATCCAAAAACTCAAAGAGAGCTCTATTCAAGCCAGTGCGAGCCCTTCTCTTTCAAACAGCCCGCAACCCTCCCTGGAAACAAGCCCTTAAAGCTACGCCACGGTTAAGATCATACCTGACACAGAGTGACACCCGTGGGTGTCACTCTGTGTCTAACATGGGGACAACGCGATGACACCATGTCACCATCCCGGGGATCTTTTTGAAAAAGTAGGTCAAAAAGCATTATAATACGCAGAAATACCGTGGTGACACCAATAATGGCACAAGTGCCACAGATGGTGACAAGTTATCAACATGGTGACACATTGACTGTCACCATCGTGTCGTCCTATACTATAGTCAGCACCTTGGATAGCACAACCACCGCTGGGGATCTGATTCGTTATAGATCCTTTGGCCATTTTTCTACGAGAGCACCCTGCCATTAGAAGTCACATCCTTCCTCGGGCACTGCGGTGCTCTCTTTTTATTCTCCAAAAGACGACGTTCATTGTATTTACTGCGGGTGTATGGTATATCTAGATGATTACATAAGCGCCCATGACAAAAGAAGAACTCCTCAAACTTGATGAACAGCTCTCGGCAAGAGAAAAAGAAATAATCGACCAGCTAAAATCTGCAGGAGCAGTTGTAAATCCTAGCGTAAAGGGCGATTATGAACCTGCGATGCCGAACTACGGGGATACTTATGATGATTCCATTAACGAATCGACTGATCTCGATCGCAATGTCCCCATGATCAACCAGCTTGAAGGCGAACTCGAGCAAATCAGAGATACTCGGGCCAAAATCAAGGCTGGGTCTTATGGCACATGCAGTAATTGTGGAAATGCCATTATTGCCGATCGCCTTCGGGCATTGCCGACGGCCGCGCTATGCATGAATTGCAGTCAGCAAGAACACTAAACTGACCGAAGGCCCAGGAGGGAGGGCTTCTTGAATGTGTCAGGACGCATATTTTCGGCATCCATTCAGGGTATCGACGCCCAACTGATCGAAGTTGAAGTGGATTCCTCCCCGGGAATCCACGCTTTTAATATCGTCGGACTGCCCGACAAGGCAGTTGAGGAATCGAAGGATCGTGTTGCTTCTGCAATACGTCATGCCGGGCTAGTGCCGGCAGGAGCAAAGAACAAGAAAATCGTCATTAACCTCGCTCCTGCTGACATCAAGAAAGAAGGTCCTTCGTACGATCTCCCTATTGCTATCGCGTATCTTCTTGAGACAAAACAGATCGATTTTAACCCGCAAAAGAAGCTCTTCGTCGGCGAAATCTCGCTCGACGGTTCTTTGCGGCATATCAACGGGGTTTTGGCGATAGCTCTTTTGGCAAAAAACAACGGGTTTGAGGAGTTGATTCTTCCGGCAATCAACACACAGGAAGCAGCAATCGTGAACGGGATCAGGATTGTCGGCGCCCGAAGTCTGCAAGATGTTATTGGCCACCTGAATGGCACTTACCGGGTCCCAATGCAAAGTCCGACAGAATTAACACAATCCCAGCAATTGGCCGAGAATGAACACCCTTTCCTCTACATCAAAGGTCAGGAAACTGCAAAGCGGGCGCTTATCGTTGCCGCCGCTGGAGGACATAATATTCTGATGCAAGGAGCTCCTGGTTCCGGCAAAACCCTGCTTGCCAAGGCACTCGCTGATCTCCTTCCCCCTTTGAGCGTTGATGAGGCAATCGAGGTGGCTAAAATATATAGTTCTGTCGGACTTATCAAAAACAGTTCCCTTTCGTTTCGAAGACCCATGAGAAGCCCGCATCACACCACATCTGCAGTAGCTCTTATCGGTGGCGGCACATGGCCGAGACCCGGAGAAATTAGCCTAGCCCATCGCGGCGTGCTGTTTCTGGATGAATTGCCCGAATTCCCCCGTTCAGTCCTTGAGTCACTGCGCCAGCCACTCGAAGATGGTCGTGTAACTGTAGCCAGGGCGTCCGGGTCGGTCACTTTGCCCGCAAAGTTTACCCTCGTCGCCGCGATGAATCCTTGTTCATGTGGAAATTACAGCGATCCAAAAGCGGTTTGTATTTGCGCTCCTTTTAGCGTTTTGCGCTATAGAAAAAAGGTTTCTGGTCCCCTCCTCGACCGCATGGACATCCAAATAAGCGTTCCGCGGGAAACAATCCCGGAGGGTCAGCCCCTTGTGAAATCAGAAAAAGACATCGAAATAATTAGAAAACTCAAGCAATCCATTATTTCTGCGCGTCTCAAACAGACAGAGCGATTCAAGCATTTCCCCTTCATAACAAATGCGGAAATTGATTTTAAAACGATAGACCGGCATTGTATTCTTGAGCCGAAAGCTGAAACACTCCTCCAAAAAGCATCGAATGCAAAGCACCTCTCCCTCCGTGCTTACCACAAAATAAAAAAGCTAGGACGCACCATTGCAGATCTGGATGACTCTGACTATGTCAAAGAGCATCATATCGCCGAAGCTATTGGCTTGCGAGTCAACGAAAAGTTACTCACCGAGCTTGCATAAGAGGTTCCGCGCGGAACAGATAATCATCTCTTAGAATCCATCTCAATAATGCTTTCCTCGTCGAAACGCAAAAATTGAAACGGGCTCTAGTATTTCGCAAGAGGATTCCGAGCACCATGGACTTCAAAATGCACATGGCACCCCGTAGAGCGTCCTGTAGTGCCCATAAGAGCGATTTGTTGCCCCTTGTCGACTGATTGCCCTAAAGTGACGAGAATCTTCTGCACATGTCCGTAGAGCGTCTCCGTACCGTTGGAGTGAGCTATCTTGATGTATTTGCCAAATCCTCCGTTCCAACCGGCAGCATCAGCGGTGATAATCGTACCGGTGGCCGCGGCGTAAATGGGTGTACCGCAAGAATTAGCAAGGTCAACACCATTGCGACCATGAAGAATCCCCCAATTGAACCCTGTCGCCGGAATCATGAAATACCCTCCTAAGTTGGGGAGATATGCAAACTTTTCGGCGGTGCGAATTGAGGCGATTTTGGTATAAGCCGATCCAAAAACTCCTGTTTTTTCGACGGGAACACTCGCCACTTTCCCATCTGGAATGATGATATCCTGTCCTGGTTCGAGTGTTTCCCCAGGAGCAATATCGTTGAACGAGCTTATTTTATCAGCACTCGCGGCATATTTTACTGCCAATGCTCCGATCGTATCTCCCTTCTTGATCTTATGGATGACACCGCTGATAGGTGGAATTTTAAGCACCTGCCCGGGCCGGATAGTATCGCTATCCTTGAGATTGTTTGACCACAGGATCGAGTTGACCGTTACGCCATAGTCGGAAGCGATGAAAGCAATACGATCGCCGGACTGAACAGTATATTCTATGGCCTGGTTATGCAAAAAACCTCCGTTTTCAATGTAGTCTTCCGACGACGGTGTCGATGCCATGAGAGAGTTGTCTTGAATCGTTGAAAGAGCTGGGGCGCCAATAATTTCGCCACTGGCATCATGACCCAAAATCGGACTCTCTACCGCCGCCAAGGTATTAATATCGGTAATCTGCGCTGACGAGTGCGAAACAACCGCCCTAGAGCTCTCTTCAATATATCCCGATAATACGCTCCCAAAAAGGGCTGCCTGGCCTTCCCCGCTTGCTCCTTTGATAATAAGTATCACAATGGCAAGCGCAACGATGCCATGAAAACTGAAAAAACGGCTCTTTGCGAGCTTTGATGCCATTCCTTGCCAAAGCAGAGAAAGCCTATTGTAGGAGGGAGTACTAATTGGCTCAATGATTAGAGACGACCAGCGACGAACACTCAAGAGCGAAGAAAACAGCGTTTAAGCCCTGAAAAGCAAAAATTCTCTTGGCGAGAATCACAGGAGGATTGTAGCATTTCACTCGTTTTAGTGTCAATTCACGTTTTCTTCATTATCAACAGAGGCAACCAGAGCCCGAACACTTGGAACTGTCAATTTTCTTGCCGAGAACCGCAAAATGATCTTCAATGGGTTATGACGATCAGATCAGCAATAGGCCGAGCGGGGGAAGATCTTGCGGTGCAGTATCTCACCGAGAGGGGATACCGCGTCTGTGACCGCAACTTCCAAAAACCCTGGGGAGAACTTGATATCGTCGCCGAAAAAAGCGGAGTCACGAGTTTTATAGAAGTTAAGACATCTACGCATGAGGGCTGGGAGTTCGCCCCGGAATTGCGTGCCAACGGAACAAAGTTAAGAAAAGTAATCAGAACTGCCCGAACCTACCTGGCATATCAAAAAAGGAACCCCGAAACGTCATGGCAAATAGACATCATTTCCGTTATATTCTTAAAGGGCCGCGGGAAAGCAAAAATAAGGCATTTTAAAAATATTGATCTCTGAAACAACGGGGTCGAGAACATTGACCGATCCCGATAGGATCCAGCCAAAAGCCAGAGCAAGAACTGTCAAATACTCAAGAAAAAGGCGGCTCTATGCCCACTTTTGCCCAAAAAGAGCAGTATTGACTTCTACACTACAAAGTGATATAATTCGTGCATACGCTAAGGCATTATTCAGTACTTAAACAACCCATCGTTTTCGGCCTCGCCAAAGCGAGGCACCCCTGAAAGGAGGGGTTATGAAAACTCGGATCAGCGTCGTGGTCGCGTTGCTGTTGGCGGTGGTGTCGGGCCTCGCCCAGGCGGACAACTTCGTCGGCTACCGCCCTCCCAGGGCGGTATACCACGACAACGTGGGCCAGACGATCGGGGGCCTGGACCGATACGTCCGGGGTTCGTTCAACTCGGCGCACCGGATC
Organism: uncultured Candidatus Saccharibacteria bacterium; assembly: GCA_964419015.1. Taxonomy (GTDB): domain Bacteria; phylum Patescibacteriota; class Minisyncoccia; order 2-02-FULL-40-12; family GWA2-44-9; genus CAYQNM01. The sequence continues at coordinate 9,719 of CAYQNM010000021.1, forward strand.
GTCGTCGGTGGGGGACTGAATCCCTACCGAACGTATCACCCGCGCTACGACAACAACTTCATGGATGGGATGCGACGAGCGCACCTCTCGTCCAGAGTGACCGTCCCCGTCCTGGGAGCAGCAGCCGTCGGTTTCATCGTTCATGAGATCGACAAGCGGCATCACTGTCGTCGTAAATGCGATGACGAGCGCAGCGACGACAGCGAGGAGGGGCAGCAAGAACAGGAAGTCGCCCCCGCCGCCAAGCCGGAGCCGGAGATCGTCCACCTGGAAGTAGTGCCGCCGCCGCAAGCGCCGACAGTGATACCGTCTAGCGGCGACCAGCAGGCCAGGAGAATGGCCGAACTGATGGGCATCTTCCTGGTCGTATTCGTATGCCTCATCGGATGTATGGGTCTCGTGATCCTGTTGGGGTGGTCCCGCCGGCCGCAACCCCAGCAAGCACCCGGCGGTTGCTGTGGCCATCACTACGGCCACCAGCCACCCACAACCCCGCCAGGTTCTACCTCCTAACAGTTCTTTCGCCTTTACCCCGCCATAGGCTCCCAGCCGAGGCCCCGGTTTTCCGGGGCCTTTTCCTTTGGGAAAATACATTTTCGTCCGCCTGTATCTGCATTGAAAAAAGCCGGAAGAAACGATAAGCTTGGACATGCGCTATCGCTCGCAAAACGTCACAGAGACCCAGCATATCTCCGCCGAACTCGCCGCTACCATACTCAACCAACACCCAGGACACCACGCAACGGTGATTGCCTTAGAAGGCGAGCTGGGCGCCGGAAAAACAACCTTCGCACAAAGTTTCGCCAAAGCGCTTGGCATACAGGAAAAAGTAAAAAGTCCGACATTTCTTTTGATGAAAACCTACCCGCTGACGTCGGCAAACTATCGTATGCTCTGTCATATCGACTGTTACCGCGTCAACGACTATCGAGAACTTCTCCCGCTGGGCATCGAGCAGATCATGGCTGATCCGAGTGTCATTGTGCTCATTGAATGGCCGGAACGAATCGCTCGCATTGTTCCGCCGGAACACCTCACCATACACATCGACCACGTCAGCAAAACGGAACGGACCATCACCGTCACATGAAAAAGTTCGTACTCATCGACGCAAACGCCTTGATTCATCGGGCATTTCACGCCTTGCCGGCCTTGACATCTCCGACGGGAATTCCCACCAATGCCGTTTACGGTTTTACGACCATCTTGCTGAAAATGATTAAAGATCTCCAGCCCGACTACATGGCGGCGGCCTTTGATCTGGCAGGTCCGACATTCCGCCACGAGGAGTTCGCGCAATACAAGGCTCATCGTGTCAGGGGGCCGGACGAACTCTATCTTCAAATTCCGATCGTCAAGACATTCCTGCAAGCTTTCGGTGTGCCGGTGTTTGAGAAACCGGGATATGAAGCCGACGACATCGTCGGTTCCTTGGCAGAGAAAGCAAAACAGGAACCAGATCTCCAGGTCGTGATCGTCACCGGCGACCTCGATACGCTCCAGTTGATCGAGGACGATAAAGTTGTTGTCTTTACCCTTCGCAAGGGAGTCACCGATACCGTCACCTACGGGGCCAAGGAGGTGCGTGAGCGTTACGGCCTGGAACCGGAGCAGATGACCGATTTCAAGGGGCTGAAAGGCGACCCTTCTGACAACATCCCAGGGGTGCCCGGGATAGGGGAGAAGACCGCCATAACTCTGATCAAGCAATTCGGTTCCCTGGAAAATCTCTACGCGCATCTTGAAAAACCAACCACAAAAAAGGGCGGGAAGCAGACGCTCTCGGAGAAACTTGCCGAGCGTCTGCGAGAACACAAAGACATGGCTTTTTTTTCCAAAAAGCTCGCCACGATCATTCGCACGGTGGATGTCGACTTTGATCTTGCCCTCGCCCGATGGCAAACAGCCATCGATCGCCCCGCAATCGAACGCCTGCTTCAGGAATATGGATTTGCCTCACTGGCCAAGCGCATTGCCGATACGATCCAAATCGATACACCTCGCGCAAGCCAAGTTCCTGCGTCTTTGGCGCCGGCCGCCCTCGCCACCAAGACGGTCACGGCGACGGATATACCGGCACTTGCGGGACATGTGTGTGTCACTATAACGGGAGACACACTGCTGATCGCGCCTGACAAGCATACCATCTACGCCGCGCCGCTGACCGACTTGCCGGGCGATTGTTTCGATAAGGTTGCTGCCCTTATCGGCCACGACCTCAAAGAGCTCTGCAAACAATGGCGCCCGGACAAGCTCCCGCCACTTTTTGATACCAAAATCGCCGCATACCTCTTGCGGCCGGACGCCAAGGACTATGATTTTTCCTCGGTCTTTTTTGCGGCAACCAACGAAACAGCTCCGGAGGATCCGACACAACGACTCGTGTGTCTTTTTCGAATGCACGCCATTTTGTCGGATCAAATGAAGTCTCAAAAGCTTCTTTCGGTTTTCCAAGATATCGAAATGCCACTGATTCCGGTGCTTGCCGACATGGAACAGCACGGTATTACGGTCGACACCGCCGCCTTGAGCACCTTGAAAACCTCAACCGCACTGGCTATCACGGAACTTGAGCAAAAGATCTACCAGGCCGCTGGCGAATCCTTCAACATCAACTCCTCCCAACAACTCGCGCACATCTTGTTTACAAAGCTCCTGATCAAAGGAAAGGTGCGCAAAACCGGCAAGGGCGCGTTTTCGACCGCCGCTCCGGAGCTGGAAAAAATACGCGCAGAGCATCCCGTCGTCGACCTCGTGCTTGAATACCGGGAGCTGGAAAAACTCCTGACAACCTATATCGAGCCGTTTCCGAAACTCATCGGACCGGATGGACGCATCCATACGACCTACAATCAAACGGGAGCCGGCACGGGCCGCCTGGCATCCCAAGATCCGAACATTCAAAACATCCCGACACGCACAAAGCTCGGCCAGGAATTCCGGCGAGCGTTTATCGCTGAACAAGGATTCACGCTCGTGTCGTTCGACTACTCCCAGCTCGAGTTGCGGATCGCGGCTCATTTGGCCAAGGACGAAACAATGATTGACGCCTTCCGCAAGGGAGAAGACATCCATACCCGCACCGCTGCAACGGTGTTCAAGGTAGATGCCAAGGAAGTCACAAAAGACATGCGCCGACAAGCCAAGGTCTTAAATTTCGGCCTTCTCTACGGCATGGGGATCCTGGGCTTTGCCCGCGCAGCCGGGATCGACCGCGAGCGTGCCCGCGCATTCATCGATCAGTACTTTGCCGAATTCCATGGCATTGCGGCCTACAGGGAACGCACCAAGGAGGACGCTTATCGGAACGGCTTCGTGCAAACGCTCTTCGGGCGCAGACGGCACGTGCCGGATATTCGTTCGACCATGCCCCAACTGCAAGCTCAAGCCGAGCGGGTGGCTATCAATCACCCCGTCCAAGGAACCGAGGCCGACATTGTAAAACTCGCCATGGTTCGAGTATGGAAGTACATCAAGAATGAAAATCTTGGCAGTGACATCCATGTACTCCTTCAGGTGCACGATGAGCTGGTATGTGAAATCCGCGACGGGGAAACTGCACGCATCGCACCGCATATTCGCCGTATCATGGAAGAAGCGGTCGTCCTTGAAGTCCCGCTTACCGTTGATGTACACTACGGCAAGAACTGGGCTGACGTCGAGGCAACGGAGGAACAATAATACCAAACACTACCCGATATGCTCACATTCTCACCCCTCGCGCGCCCCCAGAACATGCTTAATCGACTCCTGTGGATCGCTGCCGGAATCGCCGTCATATGCTTTTTCGGATTTATAGCGTGGTGGCGTCACAACATCGAAGTCGTCGGGAAGGCGAGCGAATCCTTGAGCCGCCTTACCGGACTACCTTGCTCGCATAATGACCGGCGGCCCTTTGCGGTCATGATGGCATCCGACCCAGTTGCCAGACCGCTATCCGGCATCGGCCAGGCCGATATGGTGTTTGAAATGCCGGTCACGCCTGACGGTGTAACGCGAATGATGGCCGTTTTTCAGTGTTCTGATCCTCACGATATCGGATCGGTTCGATCGGCCAGAGACGGATTCATTCCGCTTGCCGCCTCCCTGGACGCAATCTACGCTCATTGGGGAGGGGAGCATGGGGCCTTGGAACAGCTCAATAGCGGCATCTTGAACAACCTGGACGCGCTGAAGTACGAAGGAACGTATTTCTCAAGAAAAGCCTCCATAAAGCCGCCCCACAACGGCTTTACGTCGATCGACCAACTCTTGGAGGGGGCGCATGCGCTTGGGTACCGACTAACAACGGCGTTTTCCGGATATGAGCACCAAAACTCTGCTCCGACCGCCAATATTTCTAACCTAGCCACCGATATCAGCATCCCGTACCCAATCCCGTACGACGTGCGATGGGTATATGACCAACAAAACAAAATCTATCGACGGTTCCGCGCAGGAACGCCGGAAATAGATGCCGGCACCGGTCAGCAAGTTGCCGTCCACGCCGTTGCGGTTCTGGAAACAACGGCACAACCCCTTCGAGACCAATATCTTACCATCACCATCCAAGGAAGCGGGGCACTGACGTTGTACGAAAACGGCGTGGCTATCCATGGTGTCTGGCGCAAAGATCCCCTGCGCTTGGATAGCAAACTCCGTTTCCTCGATCCCCAAGGAAAAGACATTCAAATGACCCCGGGAACCTTGTGGGTGTCCTTCGTCACTGCCACGCCATGATGATTTTTTTCTATGGCTCTGATGGCTACCGGATCGGAGAGGCCGTTAACGCCGCCGTAAAGCGCTACGCCGTGCGCTATCCCGAGGGGGATGTGACTGCAATCGATATGACTGCCCC
>CAYQNM010000021.1:14655-15809 GCA_964419015.1 uncultured Candidatus Saccharibacteria bacterium
GCAGTTTTGACACCGCCGGCCCTTTCGACCCTGATCCAGCGAGCCGGAACGGATATGTGGCTTCTAACACAAGAAATCGAAAAAGTGTGCAACTATGCCCGAACCGAGGCGATAACTCCGGCTGATGTCGCCCGACTGGTAGCGCCTCAAGAGGATACCAGTATATTCGAGCTCACGGATGCCATTGCCGGGCGCGCTCCCATGGCCGTGGCGAAACTCTACCGAGAACTCGCCGGTGCCGGCGAACCTTACGGACTCATCGGCCTCCTGGCAAGCCAGTTCCGTAATCTCATCATGATCAAAGATCTCGCCGGCAGGGGACTGACCCCCGGAGATATCGCAACAAAAACTGGCTTGCATCCTTTTGTCATTCGCAAGGCATTGGCAAGCATCGGACGCTTCAGTGCGGAGGAATTACGTGGCGCCTTGCATACGCTGGCGCATCTTGAGGCTGATGCCAAAGACGGCCGCGCTGACCCGGAGGCAGGGCTCTATGGATTCGTCCTGGAAATGAGCAGGTCTTGATACGTTAAAGTTTTATTGTATAATAGGCCCCTATGGAAGACTACCTCCGCATTGGCCGCGCTTCCGATATCACGCGTCCGGCCGATCGTTTTCTCTATCGGATTCTGGAACTATCTCCGGGTCTTTTTGCCTGGGGCACATTGCTGTTGGTCGTTGTCCTTTCATTCGTCATACCCGCTGGAATCGCCCTTTTTATCATCGCATTCGACATTTACTGGCTCTTGAAAACCATCTATCTATCTTTACATATGCGCTCCACATTCAGCCGCATGCGGGCGAACATGAAGCGCGACTGGCTCGCGGAACTGGCTTCTCATCAACCCACATCGCCCTCGTTGCCAAATACCCGCTGGAACGACCTGTACCATCTGGTGATCCTGCCATTCGCCACGGAACCGGTGGCAATCATACGCTCAAGCGTTGAGAGCCTGACCAAGACCAACTACCCCCTTGACCGGATCATTCTGGTGCTCGCCACCGAGAAGCGCGTGCCTCAATCCCGAGAAATCGCGGAAAGCGTACTCGCGGAGTTTGGACATCTGTTTTTCAAGGCCCTCATCACGGCGCATCCCGACGGCATAGCAGGCGAAATCCGCGGCAAAGGATCCAACGAAACGTGGGCCGGTCGG
>CAYQNM010000022.1:0-6351 GCA_964419015.1 uncultured Candidatus Saccharibacteria bacterium
ATATTTCGGCAGATTTTCATTGAGGCGCTTAACGCCTTCGGCGATGGCTTCAGGGATCGGATCGTCAAAGAATTCACCGGTAACGCCTTCTTGAAGGATTTCCATCGCTCCGCCGCGGCGCAGTGCGAGCACGGGCTTGCCGAATTGCATGGCTTCCACTGCCGTGAGTCCGAAATCCTCTTCCTGCGGCATAATAAACGCTTTGCAGTGACGGTAATACGCGGCAACGCGATCATCCGGCTGATGACCCAGGAATATGATATTCGGTCGAGCCAGGCGCCCTAGCCGTTTGCGTTCGGGTCCGTCGCCGATGACGACCAGCGGCAAGCCGAGTTTGTTGAACGCTTCCACGGCGATGCCGATGTTCTTGTGCGGATACAGGCGCGACACGATCAGATAGTAGTCGCGTATTTCGGGCGTGTATGTGCCGTCAATCAACTGCGTAGCAGGCGGATACACTACGTTTGAATCGCGGTGATAGTATTTTGCGATCCGTTGCTGGACGGTTTCCGAGATCGCAACGAATCGGTCCACCCGTTCGGCGGCCTGACGGTCCCACACTCGAAGCGCATGCCGTGCAAAAGTATGTAAAAATCCGCGGCGTTCGTATTCCGCATGGCGATCCCATAAGAGACGCGAGGGGCTGTAGCAGTAGCATATGTGCGCGGTTCGCGGCTTGAGAATGAGTCCCTTGGCGAAAATTGCTGAAGAAGAAATGACCAGATCGTAGCCGGAGAGATCGAACGATTCCACGGCGAGCGGCATGAGGGGCAGGAATACGGGATACCAACGCCATATGCCCGGAATGCGTTGGAGAAAACTCGTGCGGATCGTCGCATGGGGCATATAGTTGCGCGCGAATGCCTGGCGTGCAAAAAGCGTGTAGACCGGCGCCGTGGGAAACATCGCGTGCAGTTCTTTTAGCACCCGCTCCGCTCCGGTCAGCCCGGTTATCCAGTCATGGACAAGCGCGATTTTCATCGGAAAACTTGACTTATCTTACGTCCTATGATATATTTTCGCATAGAGGAAAAGGGAGTGAGGTGTATGAAGAAACTGGCCGTTGTTCTCTGTGCCGTTGCGCTTGCAGCCTGCGATGCGGCAATTCAGAGTCCCAGTAAGGAAACTCTGAAGCGACTGACGCAAGGCATGAGTTATGTGCAGGACAGTCGGACGCATATCTGTTACAGCGTCATTAGCACGGGACATGTTGATGAGTTTACGAACAGCGCGATCAGCTATAGCTATGTGCCGTGCGAGGGCATTCCGCCCAAGCTCCTCGTAACTTACTGATACTAAGTCGTTCCAATGCAACTCGCCCGCGGGCGAGTTTTTTGCTTTTTCTACCGTTTAGCGATAACGTTCTTTTTGTATACTTCAAGATTTTCGAGGACGACGCCGGTGCCGCGCGCGACGCAAAAAAGCGGGTCGTCGGCGATGCGCGCCGGAACGCCGGTGACTTTGCTGATGAGTTGGTCGATGCCGCGTAAAAGCGCGCCGCCGCCGGAAATGACAATGCCGCGATCCATAATATCCGAGCACAGTTCCGGCGGGGTGCTTTCCAGGACGTTTTTGATGATCTGGATAATCTCGCGGAGGTTCTCCGAAAGCGCTTCGGTGATTTCATTGGTCGTGAGTTCGACCGTTTTGGGAAGGCCTGTCGCCAAATCGCGACCCTTGATATTGATCTTGTCCTCATTGGCATGACGAATGGCGCTTCCGATATTTATCTTAATCAATTCGGCGGTGCGCTCCCCGATGGCCAGGCCATGTTTTTTCTTGGTATATTCCACAATGGCCTGGTCGAATTTGTTCCCTCCGATTCGGACGGACGACCACGATACAATACCTCCCAGCGAAATGACAGCCAGCTCCGTTGTGCCGCCGCCGATATTGAGGATCATGTTGCCGATGGGGCTGTTGATGGGAATCTTTGCGCCAATCGCCGCGAGCACGGGCTCCTTGACCAGGTAGACGGCTTTGGCACCGGCGTTGAGCGTCGACTCAATGACGGCGCGCTTTTCGGTCGAAGTAATGCCAGCCGGGACCGACACCAACACCTCGGGCTTGAAGAAACCAAAAATTCCCACCGCTTTCTTGAGGAAATACTTGAGCATCGCGCCGGTGACGCGGTAATCGGCGATGGCGCCGTCAACAAGCGGACGAGAAACAATGATACTGTCCGGCGTGCGCCCGATCATTTCTTTCGCGAGGTTGCCGACCGCCAGCACGGTATTGTCGAGCACTGAAACCGCCACAACAGACGGCTCGTTGATCACGATACCGCGCTTAGGAACGAAAACGACGGTGTTCGTGGTGCCCAAATCGATACCAATCTTTTTCATGCTGTGTTGAGTATACTCAAATTCCAAAGAGACGGTCAAACCTTCTTCCCCCGTGGCGAAAGGCAAGGAAAATAGCCAAAAAATGCCTTTCGTGGTACAATAGCCCCTACCATCATGACTCACCATTCCCGGCGTCTTTTGTTCTCCGCGGCGGTTATCTTGTTTGTCTGTATCAGTTATATCGCTATCCTGTACGCCCAGGGATATAAATACAGTTTCACGCAAAGTCACTTTATTCGAACCGGCGCGATCTCTCTGAAAGTCAATACCGATGCGAAGGTTTTCGTGAACGACAAGCTGGCCGGCCGCACGGCCTTTTTAAGCGATTCATTCGGCATCGATCGCCTCTTGCCGGGTTCCTACGTAATCCGGGTGCAAAAAGATGCTTATTCCTCGTGGCAAAAAAATATCACCGTCGAAGAAGGCCGCTTAAGCGAGTTTTCCAAGATTATGCTCTTGCCGACTGATGAAGAAGAAACGGTCCGCCTAGTAGCCGAAATCAAAAACACATTCGCGGTGCCCGAAATTATGACGCCTACGCCATCACCCCGGGTTCGCAAAGCATCACCCACGCCTAGCGTACCGTCCGGGCGGTTTTCGTTAAGCGACGGCAACCTGACCGAACTCGTGGACGGTCTTCCCGTGCCGATTGCAACCGACGTCCTTGGATATATGCTTTCAGACAATAACCACAAGCTCCTGTGGTGGAAAAACCAGGAGCTTTGGGTTCTGTGGCTCGACGATACAAACTACCAGCCCTTTCACCAGCGCGCAGACCTCGAACTGATTACTCGCTCGGCGCTTTCTATTGCGCGGGCGGCGTGGTTCCGCGATGAAGATCACATCGTCTTCGACGCCGGCGGATACAAAGTCGTCGAGATCGACACCCGCGGCGGCATCAATATCATCAAGATATAAGCTTTCTTTCGACCCCGCTCTCCGTCACCATCGATCAAGGAAATCTTTACAGAACACTCAATAGAGTATATTATAAGCGTGCTGTTTCTTTACAAGGAGCCGGAAAAGGCATGAGCCGCCAGAGCAGTCCGGAAGAATTTTGTGACCAGGTTCGTGGATACATCACTTATTTTTTTGGGAGCCGTATGCCGGCAGAGATCCTCGTTGACCTCGCCAATCGTCTTACGAACACCCCGCAGGAAGTCATAGAGCAAGCCGAGTCTGTCATCGAAGATTATCGGGCAATATTGACTCAAGGGTCTGCTCCACGCCGGATGCATCCGGTTGGACGAATAGACGAGTATATTGAGCTACTGGCAACGAGGGTCGCTCGGATCATCCAGACCGTTGCTACGGGTATGGTTGAAGGGTATACCGGTAAAATTACCTCCCTGCCCTCTATTCGGAATATGAACTATCTTGGCCTTCCCGAACAATTGGTCGTGTTGGACAACTGGATAATCTTGCATAACCAAAAGATCATCAAAAACCGACACAATAAGATATAAGCCAAAAGCCACATCGTCCTCACGATGTGGCTTTTTTGATGGAAGCTGGGGGGTTCTCTCCCTAAGGATTAGCGCTTCGCCCAGCGCGGAGCTTTGCGGGCCTTTTTGAGACCATATTTGCGGCGCTCCTTCTTGCGCGGATCACGCGTCAGGAGGCCGGACTTCTTGAGTTTCTTGCGGAAATTAATATCGAATTTTTCCAAAGCGCGGGCGAGGCCGTGCTTGACGGCATCCGCTTGCCCCACGCTTCCGCCGCCGCGAACGACGACCGAAGCCTTGAAGCGATTCAGTGATTTGAGGCGGCGAAGCGGCGCCTCAACGCGGGAGCGAAGGTGCTGGTCCGTGAAATAGTCGGCATACTCCTTGCCATTGACCGTCAGCAATGCCCGATCGTCTTTGCCGGCATCTGCTGATTTTTTAGTATACAGGCGAACGCGGGCAACGGATTGCTTGCGACGCCCAATAGCTTCGAAATACTTTTCCTTTCCGCCCGGGGGAAGTTTTTCTTCTTCGATATCCGGCAAAGGAACGTCCGCCTCGATATCGGTGTCCAAGGGCTGAGACGGAATCAGCGGCATAAGAGTCTCCGGTGTAAGATCAACGTGTTTCATGAGTTAGATGAACTTTAAATTCTTGATAACAACATCGCGCATGCGATTTTTTGGCAACATCCGGTAGACGCTTTGCCGGACGACTTCTTTGGGTTTGCGCTCCCACAGATCGCCCAAGGAACGGGTTCTTAATCCGCCCGGATAGCCGGAATAGCGATGGTAGAGCTTTGTTTCTTTTTTGTTTCCCGTAAACTTGATTTTGTCGATGTTGGACACGACGACCGTGATGTCTGGGAGGCGTTCTGGTCGGTAAGCAGGCAGATGCTTCCCGCGCAAAAGCACGGCGATATTGGATGCCAAGCGTCCCAAGGACTGATCAGTTGCATTGAGTTCGATGGTTGTCATGATATTAGCTAACGAATTCCACGAACGCCATGGGTGAACCGTCGCTGGTGCGGCGGCTGGCACGAATAACGCGCGTATAACCTCCCTGGCGAGCTTGGAATTTTGGCGCAATGGTGTCAACCAGCTTTTTGACCGCGGCAGTTCCCACATGCGTGGCCAACAGACGGCGAGAAGCGACCGAGCCCTTTTTAGCGTGCGTGATGAGCCGTTCGACATACGAGGAAACAGCCTTCGCCCTGGTTTTGGTTGTGAGGATGCGGTCGTGGTCGATCAGCGCTGTTGCCAGCGATTTATAAAAAGCATTGCGCTGATTCCTCTCGCGCCCGAATTTTGGTTGTTTTCCCCGTCGCATTATTTTGATTTTTTGTTCTTTCTCGCCGGTTTTTCAGGTTCGACGACCTCGATCTGCGAGACCACCTGGAAATGGCTGACCAGCATTTCGGCGGCTTGTTTCAAAGCCGCTTCGGGCTGAAGAGAGCCGTCCGTTTCAATCTCCATGGTGATCTTGTTAAAATCAATGCGCTGACCCACGCGGATGTCTTCGAGGCGAAAATTTACCAATCGCACCGGAGAGAAAATCGCATCGATCGCGATAACACCGATCGGGAGCTTGTCTTTCTGGCGCTGTTCGACCGGCACATAACCGACGCCGCGTTCGACGACCAGTTCCATCGAGAATTCTTTTTTCTTGTCGGTGAGCGTACAGATATGCTGGTCTTCGTTGATAATTTCAACATCGGCCGTCGTCGTGATGTCGCTAGCCGTGATATCGCGCTCGCCTTTCGCTTCCAGAGTCAGGGTTACTGGCTCGGCGCTGAAAGATTTGACGCGAATTTTTTTGATGTTCAGGATAATCTCGATGATGTCCTCCTGGACTCCGGGAATGCTGGAGAATTCGTGATCGACGCCCTGGATTTTGATCGACGTGATAGCGGCGCCTTCAAGCGACGACAATAGCACTCGCCGCAAAGGGTTGGCAACCGTGGCTCCATAACCGGGCATAAGCGGCGAAATTTCAAAAACCGCCCGGTTGCCTTCTTTTGATACGATTTTTACTCCTTCGGGTAACTGTACCATGGTAGTGCCGGTATGAGGATCCAAAGCGCGAATGGGAGGAGGTTATACGGCGGGTGATTCGCGGACCGGATCCTGATATCGACGGGTTAACTATCGTGAATAAAGCTCGATAATAGCCTGCAAGTCGTCCGTTCTGACTCCGCTGTCTTGGACGGTCGGCAAGCGTTTGATGCTGGCGCTCATTTTTTCTTTGTCGACAACCAGCCACTCCGGGGCTTCATGGTTTTTGAGCCATTGCGGAGCCATTGCCGCAAAATACGGCGACGTTTTGCTTCCCTCGCGAATCGTAATGGCGTCAGCTATGCGAACCCGATACGACGGAATAGATACCTTGCGTCCGTTGACGAGAATGTGGCCGTGGTTGACAACCTGGCGTGCTTGATCCCTGGATTGGGCGAATCCGGCACGATAGACGATATTGTCCAAACGGCTTTCCAGGCCTGCGGCGATAGCTTCATATGGTTCTGTCTTGGTTTCCAGGGCTCGTTTGACCGTCCCCTTGAATTG
>CAYQNM010000022.1:6451-10450 GCA_964419015.1 uncultured Candidatus Saccharibacteria bacterium
TTGGTCAGGTTAAACTTGCGCGCCTTTTCGATGCAATCTCTGGCTACCATGGTCGCGGCGTACGGGGTGGACTTTTTGGTGCCCTTAAAGCCCAGCAATCCGGCCGATGACCAGGAAACGATATCTCCTTTCAGGTCGCTGATGGCAATCAGGGTATTGTTATAAGAAACCGAAATATGAGCTACGCCATTAATGACCTGCTTTTTGCCGGACTTTTTGGATGCCGACGCGGCCGGAGTTCCCTCCTGCGCTTCGGTTTCTGCCTTCGTAATGATGCGCTTCTTTCCCATGATCAGTGATTATGTTTTGGCGTCCGACTTGATGCGCCCAGATCCCATTGTTTTGCGCACGTTGCCGCGCGTGGTGCGAGAATTAGTCTTGGACCGCCCATGAACCGGCAAGCGTCGTGCGTGGCGCAGACCCCGCCAAGAACCGATTTCCTTGTATCGCTTGATGTTCTGGCTGACTTCTTTGCGCAGATCACCTTCGACTTTATAGTTACGCTCGATGATTTTTTGGATTTTGCCGATTTCTTCGCTGGTGAGGTCCTTTGCCATTTTCGTGCCATCAATTCCGGTCGAATTTAAAATGATTTCGCTCGTTTTCAAACCAATTCCATACAAATACGGAAGCGCGTAAAGAACCTTTTTATTATCCGGGATAGTTGTGCCGAAAATACGTGGCATACTGTTATGAAACTAACCTTGCCGCTGTTTGTGCTTGGGGTTTTTGCACAAGCAATACAGGCGCTGTTTCCGCCTGATGATTTTGCAATTGACGCACAGCTTTTTTACCGATGCCCTGACTTTCATGGTGTGTGGTTGTGTGCAGTTTTCCCGCGACGCGTGCGATGCGCTCTAGTAACGGTAGGTAATCCGCCCGCGAGTTCCATCTTCGCTCAACTCAACAGCGACGCGATCGCCGATCATGACCTTGATGTAATGCAATCGCATTCTCCCGGCAAGATAGGCCAGGACGATACGGCCGTTTTCGAGCTGGACTCTAAAATTAGTGTCCGGCAATGCCTCCACGACAACCCCGGCCATTTTTTCTTTTGAGTTGCTCAAAGCAAATAAAAACACCCTCCACGGTACCCAGGGAGCACCATGGGAGCCCCTCTATAGTAGCAAAGGGCGAATAGCGTGTCAATAAGTCCCGGAAATCGTTACTCGTAGCTGATTTCGACGCGGATATTCTCTTTCTTTTGGGGCATTTTTGAGATCCAAAAAGGAGAAAGGACAACCTTGGCGGAACCGACTCCTTCGGCTGCCGCAAGATACGATCTGATAGCGTCTTCTTTTTTGCCCAGAAGATCGGTGAGGATTTTATCTTGGTCGATCTTTGCATACGAGCGTCCGGTGACAGCGATGGTAAGTTCTTCGGAGCCTTTTGCTTCGGAATATGAGGCATTTTTGATCTCGACCTGGAGGCGTTCCGGAACGGTATCAAGGCCGTAGTTTCGCTCAACATAACCTCGCATCAGCCGATCGAGGTCCTCGCGCTTGAAGCCGACGGCTTTTAATGTCCCCTGCGCGGTGACCGAGAATGTTTCCGCCGCCTCGTCCGGCTTGGCGCTGGAGTCGATTTCAACGGCTTGGGGCGCCGCCGTGTCGGGAACCACCAGTCCTCCGCTTTGGGATTTTAATTCTCCTTGAATTTCACGCTGAAGCTGAATTTTAACCGCCGTAACCGCTTGCGCATAGTCCTCATCGGTGACGACGCGCGCCTTGCCGATCATGCCGCCGGTCATAGCTGTTGCTGATTTTCCGGAGAACTTCTCATAGCGGGCCAGATCGCCCTTTTCTTTGAATGCAGGCAGGGTGAACGTCGTGGGCGCAATGTTATACTCCTGGCCGGCTTTGTCGGCGATGATTTCGACATCAACGGTGCCGGGTGTCGTCACGCCATTGACGACCGTCACGCCGGGCACGATTATGGTGCGAAGTGTCCGAAACACGTACCCATCCGGCGACTGAAATCGTGTCGTAGCGATCAACGTTTGCGAAGCTGTTCCGTATGCGTTGGAAACGGTAATTTTGCCGCGCGCTTTTTGAACGACATCTTTTTCTCCGGTCGCGGTAACATTTTGAGTGACCGAGCGCGTAATGGTGAAGAGTTGGCCGGGAAGTTTTTGAAACACCGGATCGGGGCTTGCATATGCGTCGGAAGCGCTTACCTGGAGCGTGAAATCGGTTTCTTTTGCCGCCGGCTTGATCACGATGTGGGCGCTACTGTCGGTTGCACTCACGACGATTCCAGCAAAGATCAGAACGGCAATACCGATAAGGACCGCTTTTTTGCGGAAAAAACCGGCAAACCGGGTACCGGTTCCGCCCTCGCGCCGCTTATTCAAAACGCCGCTCCAGAGGGGCTTGCTGGCATCTTCCTGCTGCCATACCTGGGCGAGTTCATCGAGATTTGACGGTTCCCGGCGCGGTTTTTTGACGATGCCGACAGGAAGCGGACGCTCTTTGCGGCCGCCCACCGGAACACGCTTATCTTTGCTTCGAGGAGGTGCCAGCATGCCGTCGATGGTACGAGCCGAAGCGGCACGGAGTTCGTACGACGGTTCGGATTCGTCAACGGCAACATCATCGGCCGTTTCTTCGTCTTCGAGCTCGTCGATGTCGAAAGGATCTGGTTCCTTCTCTTTGTCTTCTTCTATGAGATCGTCCGTTACCGCCTCGTCTTCGGTTTCGATATCGTCGGTTTTACCCTCTTCTTCGTAATGCATCCCGTCATCGAGTTCGTCGGGGGTTTTTTCTTGTTTTTCTTCTTCAAACCCCATGGTTTCATCGGCCGGAACCTGGACATCCCGCTCGAAGGCATCCCGGTCATCCCGCACGTCGTCGCGCAGTTCGTCGTCGTAGTCAGCCATCGAACTGGCCAGGACGGGAGCTGTTTTTTTCTTTGGTTTTGCGGGTTTGGGCTCACTACCGGACATGATGTCAAACTGATACGCTCGCGCCATGGCCGTGAGCTGGGGACTGGAGCACAGGATTGAGAGGCGCTTGCCGTTTTGGCGCGCGGCGGCCGATAGGTCGGCAAAATGGGCTTGTTTGCTGAACGCCTTGGTTTTCTTGGGCAAAATCAAAACCACTTCCGCGGCGGGGGTTGCATTGAACAGGCCGAGAATTTCGTCGAAAGTATCGTCCTTAACGACGTTGATGATCTTGGTGGATGCCATCCGAAATGGGGCGGATACGAATACCATGTTCAGTATATCATGCATGTGACGTCAGCACAGAGCAAGGATGTGGATTATGTTACTACAATCGCCGGGCACCGGCTCTGGATGGGTATTGACTGCGCGGGAAACCTGGGATACCGTAGTGACACTTCGTTCTTTTTCAAGAGGAGTCGTATGGCAACAGACCCGAAATTGCCTATCACGCTATACGGTTTTGGTTTCGTAGGCCGAGCCGTGTACAAGTTCCTAAAGAATCATTATGAAATCTGGGTGTATGATCCGAATCCGCCCAACCTACGGCACGACGATCCGAAAATCATGTGGAATCTCCGTCATCTCCCAAAAACGGACCACGCAATCGTCTGCGTACCGACACCGGCAAAAGAAGATGGCTCATGCGATACGAGCATCGTCGAGCAAATTATTCGAGACTCCGACCATCGATTTTATCTCATCAAGAGCACAATCGAGCCGGGAACCACAGAGCGGCTCATACAGGAAACGGGCAAGCATATCGCTTTCAGCCCCGAATACATCGGCGAGGGCAGGTATCAGACTCGTCACTGGAAAGGCGTACCCCATGCGACCGATATGAAACTGCATGACTTTCATATTTTCGGAGGAACGCGGGACGCCAGAAACGAGTTTATCGAGCTGTGGCAAAAAGTCGCCGGTCCTGATTGCGCCTACCGGCAGACGACCAGTAGCACAACGGCCGAACTGGTCAAATATGCCGAGAACGCCTATCTCGCCACGATGCGAACATATTTTCAGGAACTGGGGAACATTGCCCATGCTATGGGAGTCGA
>CAYQNM010000022.1:10550-12213 GCA_964419015.1 uncultured Candidatus Saccharibacteria bacterium
GTTTTGTTGCCAAAAGTCATCAACACTAAGGAGGGATCCGTGAGAGAGATTGCGCGAGAGTTTTGGGACCGCTGGCCGGTGTATATCACCGTCACCGGTCTCTTGGCTGCTATAGTCTGGGAGTTCTGGCTCCGAGAGGTCTCGTCCCAGGCAAGAACCACCTGGGAAATCAAAAAAATTCATGGCTACCGCCACAAACCCCGTACCTGACCCAAGGTACGGGGCCGTTCTTTATTTTTTCATTATCTTTGATGGCACAAATCGCGGAGCATATTGACACAGAGTACTTTGAGTGGTTAACTTTATCTAGCACTCCGCTTTTAAGGAGTTAGCA
This sequence comes from uncultured Candidatus Saccharibacteria bacterium, assembly GCA_964419015.1. GTDB lineage: Bacteria > Patescibacteriota > Minisyncoccia > 2-02-FULL-40-12 > GWA2-44-9 > CAYQNM01. Next base: position 10,885 of record CAYQNM010000022.1, read on the forward strand.
AGTGTCCGACCATCCGATGCCCGCAGGAGCCAAACGGCCGTGGTCCTACTGCGCTATCGCTAAATGTCGCTGCGATCAGCACAAAATATGCGCTGACGCCAACTGCACCTGCAGTCGGCCCAAGGGTTGTATCAGCGAAGGATGTGAGTGCGGCTATTTGAAAGTATGCTGTAATCCCGCGCATGACTGCGAGCGGCCAAAGATGGCGACGACTCGTTACGCCTCGGTCATCGACCCTGAGCCAGATCCCGACTCTAAACCCGAGGTAACGCTCTACTATTGCAACCTTTGCAAAATGCCGATCGACGAAGATGCGAAGAGGTGTCCTTGGTGTCGATCAGATCTTCGCGGCGCAATAGAGCGCTGGTGGGACGGGTTAGGAGAATAGCTCTCGTGATGCTCTGCCCGCTTAGTACCAGAAATGGGAACGGCGGGTCGTTTGTTGTAACGAATTCTCTCAAACCATGTAACACTTTACCACGATCGTGGTAAAGTGTTACATGGTGGTCGGATAGATATTAGCTCCTTCCCTCTACTAAATTCAATTCAGTGTCCAGATTGTGTAGTTGAGGTGGGCCGCAAAGGTTACCCAGAGAATATATGGCGCGAGTAGCCAGGCCGCAGGACGAGAAATCCTGGCAAATGCGATGATCGTGACGAGAATGCTCCACCACAGGACGATGATTTCCAGGAGCGCGCCTCCCGGACTCTCGAGACCAAAGAAAACCGCCGACCAGAGCACGTTCAGCGCAAGCTGGGCGGCAAAGAGGGCCAACGCCTTGTTTCGGTCCCGGGAGGACACGCCCGGACGCACCCAAACCAGGTATGCGGCAATGCCCATGAGGGCAAACAGTGTCGTCCAAACCGGCGCGAAAACCCAGTTCGGCGGAGCGATCTCGGGCCTCGCCAATCCGGCGTACCACGTTGGGATTGCAGGAGCCGTGAAGAAGGATCCGATGGTCCCCGCCCCTTCTGCCACCGCCACTGCAATCACCAGTTTCCAAAAGTTTTTCATGTCCTGATTATATCAACCTGGTCTTTTGTATCGAGTTAAGACTTTAATTCCAGTTCCATCTCAGGGATGATATTGCCGCTTTTCATTCTGAACTTCTCATTACTCCATCTTTTGCCGTTATCTATAAAACCAAGCTTTTTATAAAAATTGATGGCTTTTGTGTTGTATGTAGCAACTTGGACAATAGTGGGCTTTTGAGGATCAAAATACTTTTGAGCTTCTTGCCACAATAAGTCACCAATGCCTTGTCGCTGATATTCCGGCAAAACATAAATGGCCTGGAGTTGGTTTTTATCGGGATGATGCACGAGACG
>CAYQNM010000022.1:12313-15752 GCA_964419015.1 uncultured Candidatus Saccharibacteria bacterium
TCGTCTTTTATTCCTAGAGTTTTGAGGAAGCTGAACAGCTCATTTTGGATAGCTTCAACATCAGGATCATCGGCGATCTTTTCCACTTCGATAAATGAGCCGAGACCTTCGACTTCATCCAAGCAAATCTCCCAGTCATTGTAGTGGGTTTTGCTGCGTGTCTTGTGCACCTGAACCGCCTCATGCAATCCCATATATTTCAGGATTTCTTTCATCTCGGCAGGATCTTGGACTTCCGTTTCGTGCTCAATGGCATCCTGTTCATTGCTTTTGGGTTGCTTGAGGGTCAGGATAAACTTCCCGCCCGTTTCCCGTATGCGCAGGAGATTCTTGTCCGGTTGGAATTCATCAAAGGCGCCATAATTATTATCAACAAAGATGGCATCATGCTGGATGACCGGCTCCGAAATAACACAGCCCAATTCCTTGAGCTTGCCAATAACCTCCTCCGGGTTATCCAGTTTTGCCTTAACCTCAATTTCTTTCCGCATAGAATTTTTGATTCACTTTAATCTGCTTCTGCATACGACTATATTTTCATCATGTGTCGCAGTTGGCAATAGTGGCAATCCGATTGATCACAGGTCTCATTCCAAAACTTCAAGTTGAGGATTTCGTCGGAGATGCGGGTGATGTCGGCGATGAGGGCGTCGGCGTCGGATGCGGTGATGGCCATCGGGACCTGGCGATAACTGCCTTTGTCGTCGGGATCGATGAAATCGAGGGCGGCTTCGTGCATGCGATAAGCGCCGTCCTTCCAACGGTCCAGGAGAACTTTGTAGAAGACGAGCTGGCGGCGGTAATCGTCATTTTTGGGCTTTGGCTTGCCCGTCTTGAAATCCACGACGCGGACAAGCCCGGTGTCGTCCAGGAATTCGATCTTGTCCAGCTTGCCGTTCATCGTCGCACCTTCCACGCCAGGCACAGGGATGCCGGAAATCCTCTGCTGTTGGATGCTCCTGACAGGCCATGATGCATGGTGCTTCTGGTACCATCCTGCAAGCGAACTCTCACCGCGCTCGAGCGCCGTCGCCAGGTCGCGTTCAGTGAAGGCCTCCTCGCGGACTGCCTGGCGGAAATAGTCGAGCAGGAGCGCGGCGTCGGCCTGCCCTTCTGCTCCACGGCAGTTGAAAAACCTCTGCAAAGCGCGATCGACTGCGTTGCCGTACATCATGGGGACGCTAGGCGCTTCGGGGATCCGCACTAGATTGCGATAGAAATATTTCCACGGACACTCCAGGTAGTTGTTGAGGCCTGTGGCGGAGAGGCCTTGTTTCAGGAATCGCTCCTTCAGATGGGCATGGTCGGCGAGTTCCGGCGTTGCGTTCGGGATGCTGGCAAATCTGATATGGCGGTTGGCCTCGAAGTCCGCCTCATGCGGCGCGGTATCAACGGCTGCCGCTAATGCGGGCGTAATCAAGCCGACATAGCGGCTGGGGACGAGTTCTTTGCCCTGGCGATCGCGCGCGGGCCAGGTGATGATGACTTCGCGGCGGGCGCGGGTTAGGGCGACGAAGAAGAGGTTGCGCTCCTGGGCATCATCCTCCTCGGCTTCGCCGCCAGGCGCGCTATCCATGGCGCGGAGCTTGAATACGGATGCCGGCAGGGCTAGCGGAGAGGTGATACCCCGCGCAGGCCAATGCTTGTCGTAGCAGTCGATGATGAATACGGAATCGAATTCCAGCCCCTTGGCTCCGTGGGCGGTCATCATCTGGATGCGGTTCGGGATCGGCGCGGCCGATGCGGTGAGGCGAATGCCCTTGTCCCGGACGTAGCGGAGCCGGTCAACTAGTTCCAGAAGCGTCGCGCGGCGATTGGCATGCGCGAGCTCCTTGGCAACGTCGTAGACGGCGTGGAGCCGGGCGAGCTTCTGCTGGCCTTCGGGGTGGGCAAGCATAGCGGCCAGGCACCCGGACTCCTGGATGATCGTCTCGAGCGTGCGCGCGGGATCGTCCTGGCGGGCCAAGGCATGCCATCCGGCCAGGCGGCCGCTCAAGGCCTTCAATGCCTCGACTTCGGCCAGATGGGCGTCCCCCATCAATGTTGGACTGGCGATCACGTCGTAGGGGTTCCGATCACGGGAGCAATACGCATTCAATTTGTAGAGATCCAGCGGCGGAATGCCCAGCCACGGTACATGCAGGGCCTCATACAGCGGCCCGGGTGCGCCATAATCGCGCACGGCTTCCAGGATCAGGAACAGCCGGCGGATATCCGGGTCTTCGAGCACATCGAATGAAGCCCGGATGCTGTAGGGAATGCCCATATGTGCGAGCATGCCGGCAAGCTCCTGGCCATCGGCGTTCTTGCGGTAGAGGACGGCGATCTCGTCCGGAGCAACCCCGGCATCCAAGCGTTCCCGGATCATGCGGCCGACGGCATAATATTGCGCGTCGGGATGGGATGCCGGATACAGCATGATCGGCGCGGGCGGATGGCCGGCATTCGCAATGAGGGGCTCGCGCGAAGCGCGCACCGCATGGGCGGCATCAAGGATCATCTGCGAGGAGCGGTAATTATCGGCCAGAGCGATCAGGCGCACGTCCTTGAAACGGTCTTTGAAATAGAGAAAGTTGTCGAGCGATGCGCCCTGGAAGCGATAGATCGCCTGCTTCTCATCGCCGACAATGAACAGGTTGGGCCGGTCGAAATACGACGCCAGGAGTTCGATGATGCGGTTCTGGGCGGAGTTGGTATCCTGATGCTCATCAACGAGGATATACTGGTATTTTTCCTGCAATGACAGACGCAGGAGCTCGTTCGCTTCAAGCGCGTCGCGAACTTTGGTGAGCATGTCATTATAGTCGTAGAGTCCGGCCTCGGCCAGGGCAGTTTCATAGTCGCGGTAGAGCGGTACCAGCTCCTGGAGCCGGTCCAGGCGTTCGAGCTTCTTTTTGGCCTCGGCCTTCACCTGGCCCTTGGTCGGGCCGCGGCTGGAGATATTCTCCGGATCATCCACGATCCGTTCGCGTTCGGAGGCGATGTGGGCGGGCACGGCATCCGGGGCGACGCCCTCGCGCTTGAGGTCTTCGATGGCATTCAAAGCCGGGCCGACATAATACGGGTCATCGCCAAACGAGGCCAGAAGCTTGAGATACGGCGCGTGCTCGAACAGTTTCTCCATGACGCGCCGCCGGTCGGCATCATCGGCAACGCGCCTGGCGGCAAGATCCGTGAAATGCTCCTCATGATCGCGGATGATCTGTTCGCATAGCCCATGGAACGTGGTAATCGTCGCTTGGTACGCCGAGGAGCCGATCAGCTGCGCAAGCCGCTGTTGCATCTCCGCCGCGCCGTTGGTGGTATAGGTCAGCGCCAAGATCGCCTCGGGCGGGGTGTCGGTCTTCTTGAGAATGTTGGCGATGCGCAAGGTGAGGATCTGCGTCTTGCCCGTCCCCGGCCCGGCGATAACCATGACCGGCCCCTCGATCGCATCGAC
>CAYQNM010000023.1:0-7547 GCA_964419015.1 uncultured Candidatus Saccharibacteria bacterium
TTCTCGACGAGATGGCCGAGCTGCCGTTTTCTTTTTATTCAAGCGTTGCGGCGTGCGTCCGGCCAGGAGATCCGCATTGACCAGCATGAACACGTACGGGGCGTTGAGGTCCAGAAGCGTTTTTCTGACGACATCCCGGTACTCCTCGGGAATGCTCTGGATTCCCAGCGCCTGCAACATGATATACTCCTGAAAACGCATGACGGTTTTGTCGCCATGCTCTTCGCACTGCACCCACAAAGGATGCCGTACATTAAACGCCAGCGTGCCGGTCTGCGCATCCAGGGTCCAGAGATTTTCGCTCTCCATGACCTCGTGGACGATTTGCAAACCGAGGCTATTACTCCGTACACTGATACGGCGCTGGCCGCGAGGACCCGCAGCGACCAGAGGCATGTGGCCCGTGTGTTCGGTTGTCGGATGGTCGCGTTCCGACGGCGAATCGGAATTCGGATGTTCCCGATCACCAGGTCGGTGGACCGAAAGCGTCGTCATGTCCGATGGAGTTCCGGGCATCTTGAGATGGCCGGAACCGATTGTCCCGCGCTTGAACGACTCAATCGCGTGGAGAAGCATCCGGCCCGCCGGCTCTTCCATCATGGCTTGCAGCACCTTCAGGGAGCGCAGTCCGAGATCCTGATACCGCTCTTCTCGCCCAGTTTCCTGGGCATTCTCGTAATGCGAGCGGCCAATGGTGCGGTACCACCGATTGATCGCCGTGCAGAAATCGATCAAGGCGTCGTTGGCTTCGAATCCGCGCCGGTTGGCATGGAACCGAGCTTGAGACGTGAGGATTTCTCCTTCGAAGATGCCCGACGCCAAAGCGTGAGCAACGTCATCCTCGAGAATATGCCCCTCGGGAAGTGAATGGACAAACATCCTCAAGCTGATCCGAAAATCGTTCTGCGCCTCTCCGACCTGCACCTTGCCCTCTTTGCCTTTGGGCGTTTTGCGCGCAAGATACAAACGGAAATATGCCTTGCCGACGCCCGTGCGGATGTCGGTCTCTGGCAGTTTGGTTCCGTCGAAATCCTTGATAGGGACCTGCTGCACCGCAGTCTCGCCGTCCTCGTTGGTCAGCGAGACGAGAATCATCGGCCGGGATTTGCGCATCACAGAACCGAACTTTTCGACGATGCCGTCTCGCACCGCCTCGATGCTCAAGCGGCTGACAAACCGGTCTGCGGTGAACTTTTCGATTTTCACCTGCGTCCGCCACGGCAGGGACGTAACGCCCTTCTTGGTAGAGCTGCCAAACCAGAGATCGGACCGGTTACGCATCGGGATGCCGGAGATCTCGCGCTGTTCACGCAATCTCTCCGTTATGAACGTCCACTCGCGATAGTCGTGCGGGGACGATTTGGGCGTCGACGTAAAACTGAACTGGGCGCACTTGCCCAGCGGAGAGATCAAACCGAGTCCAAATCGGCCGAGCTTATCCTCCTTCTTGATCGACGTGCAGACCGATGTCAGAGCGCGTTCGAATTCGGCCTGGGTCACGCCGGCACCGTCGTCCCAGACGACGATACTGCGCGACTTTTGATTGATATCGACTCGGATGACTTCGGCCTTTTTGTCCAAGGCGTTCTGGACACATTCCAGGACAACCTCGAGCAAGGTTGGATAGGTTCCGGCCAAGCGAAGCAGCGCCTCGCCATGGTGCAGCGCAAAAGGACTTGATGTCACTATCTTTGCTCCTTTTTGATCTGGCCTGCGGCTACGATGTCACGGGCTTTTTCCCCGCACAATTGATTGAGCGCCGTGGAAAGCTGAAAAACGCCGTCGTTCCCTGCGAGCTTGCGTAGGAGCTTTCGGTCGTCTTGGGAATAGCGATCGGATGCAACTTCTTGCGCCAAGGGAAGCATGGCCGTTACCAGATGGGCGAGCGTCTTAATTGTAGCGTGCCCACCGGTTTGCGGGCGCACCTGGGCAACCGAAGCTTGCACAGCGATAGCGTTCTGCTGACCGCCTTCGGACGTATTCCCCCACAGGCGAGCACGTTCCGGCGCTAGTTTTTCTCGCCAGTTACCCTCGAGACTGTTGGTATCCTCTCTTCGCGCAGTCCAAAGCGCGCTGATGGCATCTGCCACCCTGTCGGATCTGCCCGTCCCGCCGCGCAAGAGCCGATACACGGAGTCCACGTTAGCAAAACCAAGCGCTAGGCTGGCGGACTGTGCCGAGAGCATGCCATACGCGATCATCTTGCCAAGGAAATAACGTTTGCGAGTAAACTCGTCCTCATAACTATTCCATGAGTTGATATTCGCAACCTCATAGCCCAGCGCAGTCAAAAAATACTTGACCCGAAGCTGAAACAGGCCCAGGGGCAAACTGTCGGCTGACCATTTGCGGATCGTATCGAGGCTTGCGCCGGTGAAATTCGCCAAAAGCGATCGTGATTTACTGGCTTCTCGGGTTCCCCGAGGAAGCGTGTTGAGGTAGTGCTGAAGGCACGCATCCCACGTCCCTTGAAACGCCATTTTCCTCGCCTCTTGTTAAAGTTCGACAAGAAATATAGTACATCAGTTAGTGTGCTAAGTCAAGACTTTCCGGGGCACATCGGGCCTATTTGAGAGCGACCTTGAGCACGTCGTCCATCGTCTTGGCAAAGACAAAGGTAAGGTCTTGTTTGACTTCGCGGGGAATATCGATGAGATCTTTTTTGTTTTCAGCGGGCATGATGACCGTTTTGATGCCGGCGCGATGGGCGGCGAGGACTTTTTCTTTCAATCCCCCGATTTCGAGCACCTTACCGCGCAAAGTCACCTCGCCCGTCATGGCGACATCTTTCTTGACCGGGCTTTGGAGAAACAGCGATACCAGCGCCGTCGTCACAGCCGTTCCGGCCGAGGGGCCGTCTTTTTTGACCGCGCCGGCGGGCATGTGAATATGAATATCGTGCGCGCTGAAATCCTCCTGAACGCCGTGCTTGGTAACCCGCGCCCGAGCGTAGCTCAAACTCGCCTGCGCCGACTCGCGCATTACTTCGCCCTGCTGGCCGGTCAGGATCAATCGGCCCTTGCCGGGCATGCGTGTCGCTTCAATCGTCAGGATATCCCCACCGACGGGAGTCCACGCAAGCGCCGTGACGACACCGACTTCGTCTTTCTTTTCTGCCATCTGGTAGGAAAACTTGGTCGGACCCAGATATTTGGCCAGCGTCGCCTGGGTGACGGCGACCGCTTTGCGGGAAGGAGTTTCGACGAGTTGGCGCGTAATTTTGCGGATGATCGTCGCCAGTTGGCGCTCCAGGTCGCGCACGCCGGCTTCGCGAGTATGAGACTGAATGACATCCCGGATCGCGCTTTCTTTGAAATTGACTGCCCTTTTGGACAGACCATGATCTTTGATGAGTTTGGGAATCAGGAACTTTTGGGCAATACGGAGTTTTTCATCTTCGGCATAACCGGGGAACTCGATGATCTCAAGCCGGTCTCGAAGCGCCGGAGGAATGGTATCAAGCACATTCGCCGTGGCGACAAACAGGACGTCGGACAAATCAAACGGGACTTCCAAATAATGATCCGAGAAGGCGTGGTTCTGCTGCGGATCCAAGGCTTCGAGCAAAGCAGCCGATGGATCGCCGCGAAAATCCATCCCGACCTTGTCGATCTCGTCCAGAATAAAGACCGGATTCTTGACTTTAGCGGTGTGAATGCCCTGAATGATCCGTCCCGGCAGAGCGCCAACATAGGTGCGGCGATGTCCGCGGATTTCCGCTTCGTCCCGAAGCCCGCCCAACGATACGCGCACAAACTTGCGCCCCAACGCCTTGGCGATGGATTGCCCGATGGACGTTTTGCCCACGCCCGGCGGGCCGACGAAACACAAGATCGGCCCCTTCAGTTTGTTGACCTGTTTTTTGACCGCAAGGTACTCGAGAATACGCTCCTTGGCTTTGTCCAGACCGTAGTGATCCTGATTCAAGACTTTCTCCGCCTGTTTAATATTGATCTTTTCCTTGGTTGCGCTGCTCCAGGGGAGTTCGACAAGCCAGTCGAGGTACGAGCGCAAGTAGGAAACCTCCGGACTGAACGCCGGCATTTTGGCAAGCCGGTTCAGCTCTTTCAATCCCTTTGCCTGGACGTGCTTGGGCATGCCGGCTTCGCTGATTTTCTTGCGAAGCAGATTGAATTCCTGCTGTTCGTCTTCAACGCCAAGCTCCCGCTCAATGCTCTTGAGCTGTTCGCGCAGATACATTTCCTTGTGAATCTTGCCGATTTTTTTCTTCGTTTCTTTGACGATGTTCTTTTCGGCTTCGAGGATATCCGTTTCCCGCGTCAAGAAGATATTCAACTGACGCAACGCATCCTTGAGCGTCCGCGCTTCGAGGATTTTTTGCTGGTCCTGGACTTCCAGATTTAGGTTGGCCGCAACCAAACTGACAATCTGATCCGGATCCTTGATCTGCGACAAGGCATACGTGATTTCGGGCACCATGGCCGGAGTCTGGCGAAGTTCGGAGATATGTCGAAAGCCCTCGATTGCGCGTTGAAGCAAGGCGCGATCCTCCGTATCGCCGACATGCTCCAGAGCAATCGGCAAAATTCTGGCCTCGATAAATCCCTTGTTGGCATCCAAACTTACCAGCGACGCGCGAGAAATACCTTCGACGTCGATCTTTGACAATCCGTCAGGCAAACGGAACACCGAAATAATCCGGCCAATCGTCCCCGTACGGAACAAATCGCGTTCGCTAACATCATCATCGATATTTTTCTGCGTTACGAAGATGACCAGGCGATCCCGCGCCATGGCGGCATCCAATGCGCTCACGGATTGGGGCCGCTGGACAATCAGCGGCATGACGACTTTCGGAAACAAAACGATATTTTTTAGCGCGATGAGCGGCAACGCTTCGGGAATGGGTGAGTTGAAGATTGATTGAGACATAGATGGGACGGTATCAAAACGTATATTATACACCAAAAGACAGGAAAATCAAGCTCCCGTCTCCCCGCTATTATAGCACAATGGATTGGTTTGGCGCGGGAACCTCGGCTGGTACGCCCAATTCCTGGGTTATTTTGCGGGCCAGCGCGGCGGAAGCTTCTTCTTCACCCTGGACAACGAATACTTTTTTGAGCCGGCCGCCGGTTTGCGCATGACGCACATAGGCGACCAGTCCCGCCTGGTCGGCGTGCGCCGAATAGCCCGGAATGGCTCGGACCTGACAGCGCACCGGTACCCGGGTCCCAAAAATCGACACCTGCGGTTCGCCGTCCAGAATCCGCCTCCCCAGACTCCCCTTCACCTGATAGCCGACGAATAGGATACAGTTCCTGGGATCGGAAAGGTAACGCGCCTCATGGTGCAGGATCCGCCCGCCCTGGGACATCCCCGAACCGGCGATGATGATCTTTGGCGCAGCCATCTCGTTGATCTTTTTCGACTCATCTGAAGACGGGGTGAATGTCAGCCACGGAAAATTGAACAACCCCTTGTTATCTCGCAGGATGTCGACTGCCTGGGAATTAAAGTAGCGGGAAAACTCGCCATAAATTTTGGTAATGCTGATAGCCAGCGGGCTGTCGACGAAAATCGGAACGGCGGGTAAGCGTCCATCTTCGAACAAGCGATCCATTTCCAAAAGCAATTCCTGCGTCCGTTCAACGGCAAACGAAGGAATCATGAGCACGCCACCTCGGGCGACGGTTTCCTCGATCGTCGCAATGAGCATCTCTCGGCGACGGCTCCGATCTTCATGGAGACGGTTTCCGTATGCGGATTCGACGAGTGCATAATCGGCGTTGGTCACATAGTCGATCGGATTGAGCAGGATCGTCGGCGGATTGCCCAGGTCGCCGGAAAACGCGATAACTTTATGCACACCATGATCGTTTACTTTTATTTCGATGATGGCCGACCCCAAAATATGGCTCGCCTCATGAAAGGTGGCCGTCACCGTATCGCTGATCGTCACCTCGCGACGGTACGGCACCCCCTGAACCAGTTTCATGATCGCACGAAAATCACTCTTGGTATACAGCGGCGGATGCCCAACCTCGCGCGCCGCTTCGAGCATTTTATCCATGGTATCGGGAAGCGCCGCCGTAAGAATTCCGGCGGTTGGCTCGGTTGTAATTACGCGCCCCCGAAACCCGTCGCGATAGAGCTTCGGCAAACGGCCCATGTGGTCGGCGTGACTGTGGGTGATCAACACCGCGTCAACGTGGGCCGGATCATACGGAAAGGCCTGATAGTTCAGGTCGTCGCTGTACCGCGTTCCCTGAAACAAACCGCAATCCACTATGACGCGCGTCTGACCCACCTCGAGAAGGTAATTGGCCCCCGTCACTGATTGTGCTCCCCCGTAGAAATGAAGTTCCATCGTCCAGACGCAAACGTGCTCAGGTAACCAGGAACGAAACGAGATAGCCGATGATCGCGGCAGTGGTGATCGGCGGAAGAGCGGCCATGGGCCGGCGTTCGCCCTGGTTGATAAAAAGAAGATGAGTGCCGAAGAGTCCAACAACCGAAAAACCAGCGACGATGAGCGCGCTCGCCAGAGAAGTAGTTACCAGCGACGCCGCAAACAAGATCGGCAAACCGATGTCACCCGATCCGAGAATCATGAACTCTTTTCCAGCCCGAGCAAAGCGCCGAAGCGCCAGGAAGCCGTCCCAACGAAGCGGAATCAGGAAGCCGAAAACGGCTCCGCTCGCTATCATGTTTCGTGCCAGTCGGATCATGTGCTTGGTGCGATAGACTGCGATGATGTCGTAGAGAGATAGAAAGACCAGGATCACGAGAGCGGTGTTTGGAGTCAAACTCAAACCCAAGAGCGCCGAGATGCCGGCGACGCCAGCGATAACGGCGATGTTGTGGCTGGCAATCGTGGGCCATAGCCAAAATACCAGGAGCACTGCCAAGGCGCACAAGGCATCCCACGGAAACGGGAGAACCGTTGCGGCGACGATCTGGGCGCCGCTGTAGAGAATCAGCACGAAAAACAGACGAAACGAAATGCGGGCTATCCCGCGAAAGCGAGCGAACAGGAGCGAGATCGCGACAAATACGATAACAAGAACAATCGCATCATGCCACGTGAACACAATCGGCTGAACCGGAGTGTGCCGGTCGGCAAACGCTCCATAGTGATGTGCCGTAAAGAGCCCCGCGGCCAACGCGAGAACGAACAGCAGGGCTTCGCGGGCAAAAAGATCAATTCGTGTTTTCATTGGTATGAAGCCAAGGCTTTGAAGGATAGTCCTTGAGAATAGTGCGGTACCGGGTGCCTGGCGGCACTTCGACGGCGCCACTCTTGAGCCACTCGTCGATCAGTTCCCGTTCGACGGGGGAAATCGTCTTGAGCCGAGTTTGCGTCGAGTCAAGAACGTCAACGTCGCTGTTGAAATTTTTGAAAGCGATGAAGAACAGGCCAACCATGAATCCCGCCAGGAGAAACATGAATGCGCTTCCCATATATCCCTCAATCTCGAATGTGAGCGGATTGCGCATGATGGGTTATCGCACGATGATCGTGCCCGTCTCGGAACTGTTCCTTTCATTATGATACCCGAAAATGCCCTTGGCGGCAAAAGTGA